>NZ_JBBCQL010000003.1:0-53259 GCF_037149975.1 Chryseobacterium sp. VD8
TATTTATTTAAGATTGGCTTTGTTTTTGCCACGAAACGAATATGAAGACAATTTTTATCGTTGAAGATGAGACAGGCATCAGAGATGCATTACAGCTACTCCTGTCATTTGCGAATTATGATGTACGCTCTTTTGCCACTGCGGAAGCGTTTAATAACAGAGACCAATCTGTAATTCCTGATATTTTTATCATGGATGTGAAATTACCGGATGGTTTGGGAACAGATTTATGCAACCAGATCAAAGAAAATCCTGCAACCTCTCATATTCCCGTAATGATTATCAGCGCTCATGCAAAAGCAGCCCATGTGGTAAACTCCTGCAAAGCAGATGTTTTCATCCCTAAACCTTTTGACATTGATGATGTGATATTAAAAATTGAAAATCTGGTAAAAGAACCTAACCTTCAGTAATTATCACCCACAATTTATATAAGATCCTCCATTCAATTTGGAGGATTTTTTTAATTCCTGATATTAAAATTTTCAACAGGCGGTTGAAAAAATTTAATATTTAAATAATGTTAAGGACTTGTAATATCCACTATTTTTTAATTTCGGATAATTTACCGTCGGTAAAAATTTATTTCCATCGATTATTTTTAACAGATTTTATGTTCAATAACTCAACAAAAAGCCATTAATTTTAAATAAGTTAAAACACTTTAGATTATTTATTTATGATTTTAATTTAGTTGTACAATTTTCTAAAAATGCGTAATTTTACGAATCTTTTTTACTTAAAAAATCTAATAAATAAAAATGAATACAGAACAGTTTGTGAGCCGTCACATTTCCCTGAATGAAGCCGATAAACAGGCGATGCTGGAAAAAGTTGGCGTTTCAAGTATCGAGGAGCTTATCTCTCAAACCATCCCTTCTTCTATCCGTTTAGAAAAAGATCTTGAAATCTCAGAACCGCTTTCAGAATACGAAATGCTGATCCATTCTAAGGAATTAGCATCGAAAAATACTGATTATACAAGCTACATCGGGTTCGGATATCACAACACTTTGCTGCCATCGGCTATTCAGAGAAATATCTTTGAAAATCCGAGCTGGTACACCGCTTACACTCCATATCAGGCGGAAATCGCACAGGGAAGACTGGAAGCTCTTCTTAATTTCCAGACTGTTGTGTGTGATCTTACAGGTTTTGCTCTGGCAAACGCTTCATTGCTGGATGAATCTACTGCGGCTGCAGAAGCAATGCATATGTTCTTCAATAACAGAACGAAGGATCAGAAAAAAGCGGGAGCAAACAAGTTCTTCGTTTCCGATCTTGTTCTTCCTCAAACGGTTTCTGTATTAAAAACAAAAGCAGAAGGTCTTGAGATCGAAATTGTAGAAGGAGATCACAAAACGCATGAGTTTGACGGTTCTTACTTCGGAGTTTTATTACAATATCCCGGGAAAAACGGAATTGTTTTAGATTATACAGAAAACATCGTAGAATATAAAAAATTAGATCTTCAGGTAGTTGTTGCCTGTGATCCGATGGCTTTGGTGAAGTTAAAATCTCCGGCTTCAATGGGAGCAGACTGTGCAGTGGGAACAACGCAGAGATTTGGTATTCCATTGGGTTATGGCGGTCCTCACGCAGCATTTTTCTCTTGTAAGGAAGATTATAAGAGAGATATTCCGGGAAGAATTATCGGGGTTTCTCAGGATATGTACGGAAAACGTGCTTTAAGAATGGCTTTACAGACGAGAGAACAGCACATTAAGAGAGAAAGAGCGACTTCAAACATCTGTACCGCTCAGGTTCTTTTGGCTGTTATGGCAGGAATGTACGCTGTTTATCACGGTCCGAAAGGATTAAATTATATCGCAGATCAGATTCATTTTAAAGCCAATGCTTTGAAGGGAGGCCTGAAAGCTTTAGGATATGAAATCGTGGAAGAACCGATCTTTGATACGGTAAAAATCACGATGAATGAAGATGAGAAAGGAAGACTGATGAGAATGATGCTTGATCACAAATTAAACTTAAACTACTTCACGGAAGGCGTTGTAAGTATTGCGATCAACGAAAGTACAACATTGGATAAATTAAATTATCTGATGGCTTCTTTTGCCCAGTTCAAAGACAAACAGACTTTCAAATTAGAAATTAAAGAAGGATACAGCATTCCGGAAGAGAATTTAAGAAAAGACGAAATTCTTACGGAAGAAGTATTCAACAAATACCATACGGAAACAGAATTGATGCGTTACATCAAGCGTCTTGAAAGAAAAGATTTATCGTTGACGCACTCAATGATTTCTTTAGGTTCCTGTACGATGAAACTGAACGCAGCAACGCAGATGTTACCGCTTTCATGGGACAATTGGGGTTCTGTTCATCCGTTTGTACCGGTTGATCAAGCGGGAGGTTATCAGGAAATGATCCGTGAGCTTGAGAAAGATTTAGCTAAAATCACAGGTTTTGCAGGAACTTCTCTTCAGCCGAATTCCGGAGCTCAGGGAGAATATGCAGGATTGATGGTCATCAGAGAATATCACATTTCAAGAGGTGAAGGTCACAGAAACGTTGTATTGATTCCTCAGTCTGCACACGGAACCAACCCTGCTTCTGCAGCAATGGCAGGAATGAAGATTGTTGTGGTTAAAAACCTTGAGAACGGAGAAATCGATTTCGAAGATTTAAAAGCAAAAACAGAACAGCATTCTGAAAATCTTTCCTGCGTAATGATTACTTATCCGTCAACTTACGGATTCTTCGATGCCAACATTAAAGAAATTACAGCTCTAATCCACGAACACGGAGGACAGGTTTATATGGACGGAGCGAACATGAACGCTCAGGTTGGATATACAAGTCCCGGAAACATCGGAGCAGACGTTTGTCACTTAAACTTACACAAAACTTTCGCAATTCCTCACGGAGGAGGAGGTCCCGGAGTTGGTCCGATTTGTGTGGCTAAACACTTAGTTCCTTTCTTACCTTCCAATGCCAATATCAGAATCGGATCCAAAGACGCAATTGAAGGTATTTCAGCAGCGCCTTACGGTTCAGGTTTAATTCTGAATATTTCTTATGCTTACATTAAAATGCTAGGAAATTCAGGATTGAAAAAATCAACGGAACACGCTATTTTAAATGCTAATTATTTAAAAGAAATTTTAGCAGAACATTTCCCGATTTTATATTCAAACGAAAACGGAAGAGTTGCCCACGAATGTATCGTAGATTTCAGACAGTTCAAATCTTTAGGAATTGAAGTTGCTGATGTGGCAAAAAGATTGATGGACTATGGTTTCCACGCTCCTACGGTTTCTTTCCCGGTTGCAGGAACTTTAATGATTGAGCCGACTGAATCTGAAAGCAAATCAGAAATCGACCGTTTTGCAGAAGCTTTAATTTCCATCAAACAGGAAATTGATGAGATTGCAAACGGAGAAGCAGATGCAGCCAACAACGTATTGAAAAACGCTCCTCACACGGAACAGTTGGTAATCTCCGATTCCTGGGATAAACCATACAGCAGAGAAAAGGCAGCTTATCCTTTAGATTGGGTAAGAGACCACAAATTCTTCGCTACAGTTTCCAGAGTGGACGAAGCTTACGGAGACAGAAACTTAGTTTGTACCTGTGAGCCGATTGAAGCTTATATGTAATTAAAAGTTTTTAGCTATAGAAAAATCCCTTTCAGTGATGAAAGGGATTTTTTATGTCATTGCGAGGAGCGAAGCGACGAAGCAATCTCGTTTGGAAGGCTAAGACTTTCGATTTCTAATTAAAAAATTGATGTTCAAAATTAAAAAGTGAAGAAAAACACCTATTCCGATACAATAAATTATAAAATAATGAAAGGAATAAAATATATTGGCTATTGGTGTTATTGGAGACATATTTCCTGTAAATATTGAAGATATACTATAAGGAAGTACTGTTGCAAATGTCCAAAAATTATTTCTATCAAGTTCTGCCTTTTTTACTTTATAATATTGAAGTTCATTTTTAAGATAGTTAATATTATTGTTTAAGACACTTTCAAATTTAGTTGAATCTATTTCTTGTCGATTTCCAAATGTATTCAATTTGTTTTTTAAAACACCTTCTTTATTAAATATATAAATAGTTCCTATGAAATCTCGTGGGATATTGAAATTAATATCGCTGTGAATTACATAATCTTTTGTAAAAGTTAATCGTTTTAATTCCTTTATTTGCATTTTTAAAATACTATAATTCGAAAGTTTAATCTCCTCAAGATCTTTAATCTCATGTGGAAGAGACCGCGAATCATTAATCCACTCATTAAGAACTATCTTTTTTTGATTGGTGTGAATAGTAGTTTTAAACTCAAAACTGGCTGGGTTATTTTTGAGCATTAAGGTATATATAAAAGGAAAAATAATCAAATGTAAGGTTAATAGGAAAGAAAGAGAACCAAGTGTAAATTTATATTTTCCATTCCGCTTATTTTTCGAAACTCGATATATAAAAACACAAATAGATAGAAGAAATAATATTAGAAATATTGTTGAAAAAGATTCACCAATTCCGAATGATATTCTGTTTGTTAAAATTGTTTTCATACATATAAGGTTTAAAAATTATTTTTTGATAAATATTAAACTCCCTTTCATTCCTGAAAGGGAGTTTATCGTTTATATTGCAAATAGAGCAATCCGTAATTAATATAGAATTATAAATTCCTATCTACAATTTCACACAAAGCCGTCACCACTTCGCGTTGTTTTCCATTCGGATATTTTTCCGAATAGTTTTGCTGCAATGCCGAAGAATTGTAGTTATTGTTTTCCAGCAGTTCTTCTGATAAGCTGAAAATGTAATTGAGTTCTTTAGCTTCATCTGCATATTTTCCATTCGGGAAAAGGCTTTGGTATTTTTGAACCAAATCATTGGCGGCAATAAATTCGTGTGTATCTTTAATCATCAGTGAACAGAAACCCTCTTCACTGTCGATAAGGAATTTGTAAGAATCTACAGCCGATTCCCAGATATTTTCTTCACAGGCTTCCGCGTCGAAACCATATTCTAAAGCTTTGGTATAGTGCGATGTTGCGCCCCAGTAATCATTCTTGGAAAGATAGATCATTGCGCCGATCTGGTTATGGTAGATGGCTTTATTGTCGGGAAATTTTTCGAGTAAATTTTTAGAAAGATTTAAAGCTTCTTCATAGTTTCCTGCCTGAATGGTATTAGAAAGTTCCCAGAAACCGTTTTTCTCTTCCTCTGATGCAAAATTGATTGCCATAGTGTATTAGTTTTAAATTTAGAGCCCCAAAGTATTAAAAATATTTCAGTACGCTACATTAAAAGAATATTTATGACAATAAAGCTGCTGTTAAAATTATTGAAAATTTGGACTTAATAAAGACAGCTTATATTTTCTCTGCATTAGATTCCAGCTTCCTGATCAAATTCCCTTTCACCACCGTAAAAGCATGATCTTTCGCTTCCGCAAAAGAAATATCATATTTTCTTTCAATACTTCTTAAATCTGCCGGAAACTTCATGAGTAAATCGTCGTAAAAATCATCTAAAAATTGTTTTGAAGGCAGTGCATAATCTATTTTAAGCTGAAAGCGTCTTAATAAAGCCGTATCAATAATTTCGGGATGATTGGTCGCACATAGAAGAAGCGCATTTTCCGGAAAATAATCAATCAACTGAATGAGAGTATTTACGAGACGTCTCATTTCACCCACATCTTTATCGTCGCTTCCTCTGGCTTTCCCGATCTGGTCGAGTTCATCGAGGAAGAGGACAGATCTTTCTCTTGCCGCTTTATCAAAGATCATTTTGATATTCTGGGAAGTTTCCCCGATTCTTGAAGAAACGATATTGCTTAAATTGAGGATGATGATGCTTTTTCCCAAAGCATTGGCAATGGCTTTTGCTGTCATTGTTTTTCCGCAGCCGGAACTTCCCTGAAGAAGAATTTTGTTGTTTACCGGAAGCCCAAATTCCAGAAGTTCTTTGGAAAATGTATTTTCTTTAATAAGCTGTACAAGCTGTTCTTTATTTTGAGGATCAAGGAACACATCATTAAGGCTAACTTCTTCTTTGTCTTGAATAATAAGATTGTACAGATTCATTTGGCGAAAATTATATGCAAAGATAAAGGTTATCCAACAAAAAAGCCGAACAAATGAATGTTCGACTTTCTATCGGCTATTATAAAAATTAAAATTATCTTCCTTAGTGTAAAATCTTGCTTTATGTTTTTTGTGCCCTTTTACTCGCGCTGAGTAAAAGAGCAGTCAATCTTTGCAGATTGAAAACATATAACAATATAATTTCGTCTTTGTTCAGGAACTGAATTTCTCCAGATCAGAACTTTCTAAATTAGTTTCTTTCTCTTCTTGCTGCTGCAAAATAAGAGGCGAATACTACTAAACATGTTGCAATTCCGATGTAAGTGATCATTTTGTTTAATTTTTAATTATTTGACTATTTATTATCAATTTTACATTTGCAATATTACAACTTTCAAACAAGGTTCCAAAATAAATAATCATGATGTATATCAGTGTTTTAAGTGGTTTTTGTTTAAGATTTAGATAAAAATAATTTACAAATAATTAATATAAAAATGAAAAAATAATACGGCTTTTTTTGATTTATGTGCAAAAAATTATTAATCTGTTAAATATTTTACAGCTTGTATTTAAAAGTTGATAATCCAAAAAAGAAAAAATGCAATACATAATAACATTTTCGGGGACAATAATATCTCACTTATTTTTGATATTTAACTTCCGCAATGTTAAGAAATGTTAGCATAGAAACTCTACAAGGCACATTTTCGAGTATTTTTTTTGAATAAAATTTTTTAGAGTAAAGAAAAAAACAGCTTTTTTCAGGACGAAAAATGATAGTATTTTTTATGATTCCCTGTTAACATAACAGAAATTTTTGAAGAAGAATAATTATTTCCCAAAATTTTTTCCAGATAGTATAAGAAAATGATAAAATCAAAATCTATAAACTCACTCAATTATAAAGAGGATTCAGATTACACTAAGATCGATAAATCAAATTACGATCGTCTGTGTCTTTTTTAATGTCCATTTACCGCTTTTGAAAACAGCTTCTATAAATCCGCCACCCGCCCCACTTCCGTAATTGATCAGAAACCGTTCTTTATCATCGGTTTTTTTAATATTTCCGATATAATCAGGAAACATTCCGAGACGATAATCTGATTCTAAATGAAACTGTTCTTTTTCAGGATAAATAAGAACTTTTATACTTTCCGGATTCATCTTTTGAAAATAATCGCAGTCAGAAAAATATCCTGTGAAAAAGTAATGGCTTTCAGAGAAATGAAACTGTTCGTAATCCATGTCAATAATTTGAGAATACAGATCCGAAAACTTTGATTTTTCAGATTTGTACAGGGGATTTTTATCGGTAAAATCACTTATTCCGTCTTTATCCGTATCTGATGAATCCGGATTTAACAAAATCAATTTTTCAAACAGGTCATTAAAGCGGTCTTTATCGCTGTCTTTTAAAACTTCTTTCAGATCAATTTCAAAAACCAGTCTGTCCTTTACAGCTTCTTTTGATGGAAATTCGGGATATCCCCAATTTTCGCTTATTCTTACAAAACTTCCGGAAAGTATTATTTTATTACCGGAAACAAAAATTTCAGGCTGATTTTTATTAAGATAGGTAAACTTACTCAACCCCAGATAATAAGCATTGGGAATATTGTTTTTAATTTCAAGAAACCAGTATCCGAACTGGTTTTCACCAATTCCGTAGATCAGACCATTTTCTTTCTGAATATTTTTATAATAAAACTGATCGCCAAAATCTTTCTCCAGTTCAGAAAATTTCAGGTCATATTCATCCATCCGCTTTTTGCGTTCCTTTTCATCAAAGAAATTACTGTTAATTTCATCCTGTTCTTCCTCAAAACTTTTAACGTTTGCATCGACAGAAAACTTTACATGTTTCGGATTGGATTTGATAATGGTTTCAGGCTGATCCAACTCAAACTCTTTGTATTGAGGTTCTTTTTTATTTCCACTTTCAAAACAGTTTCTGTCAATTTCATACTGTTTGCAGGAAAACAACACAAGAGGAATTAAAATATAAATGAATTTCATGGCTGATTAATTTTTCTAATACAATTTCTGATCTTTTTCACAGAAAAAACTCGTCCTTTTCCCTTTTCCGGTTTCTTTTTTCACAATTTCCAGACCGCATTTTGGACACTTTTCCTGATGATATACCTCAAAATGTTTTCTCAGAATATTCGCTTTTTTCCATTTTTTGAAATCGAAACTGTAATTTCTGGCTTCTGCAATCAGTTCCTTTAATTTTTTTGAAGGTAAATTTTTAATAAAAGTTTCAGGATGAACTCCAATTCTGAATAAAGCCTCATTTTTAATAATATTCCCTACTCCCGCAAAAATATCCTGATCCATCAAAGCATCACAGACCATCATTTCAGGATTAGCTTTTAACCTTTCCTCTGCCTTTTCGGGATTCCACAGATCGCTCATCACATCGACTTCCCAATCGATATCTTTTAAGAATTTATCTTTTACCGTTTTTACATTGCAGGTATAAAAGTACATTCCACCGTTCTTAAAGGTTAAGCCCAGACGAAGATTCTGCGCCTGATCTTTTCTTTCAAATAAGCTGTAAGAACCAAACATCAGCAAATGAATTCGGATATTGGCTTTATCAAAAATTAAAAACGTCTGCTTTCCGAAGGTTTTTATTTCGCGTAAAATATGATCTTTAATTTCTGTAGTTTCAGTAATCGAATTTCCTTTTACCTCCATTACTTTTTCGCCTGCAAATTTCTGCAGATCTTCTTTCATCAGAACAATCGGTGGACCTTCGGGCATAGCATATGAATTAGAAAATGTACACAACAATTATTTTGCCATGAAAAAAATTAAGACCGATGAAGTTCATTAAACATTTCAACATATTTTTCTTTGAACAGTTTTTCGGCATTTTCAGGAAAACGGAAACCATCCGGTCCAACGTAAATTTGTTTTGAATTAAAATCTTTATCCAAAATTCTTGTTTGATTGTATTTCGTTAACCAAACATCGAAATGTTCGATCAGTTTTGTGGCTTCGTCCAATAATTCAGGAGGCAAAGCATGACCGTTATTGATGAGCAGATCTCTGATGTGCTGATTGGATTTTAAAATAATTTCATCTTCATAGAATCCGTCATATTTCTGTATTTTAGAATATTTGTTCTGAAAAGCAAGCTTTAAACGGTTCAGATGAATGTAAACCTGCCCCAACAATTCTACGGTATTTTTTCTCCATTCAAAATAAGCCGTATCTTTTTTTGATAATGCTTCAAATTCCCTTTTCAAAACGGAATTGTATTTTTCTGTTCTTTTGTGAAAGAAATATGCGATTACTGCGGTGAAAAATCCTGTAACAATCGTACTTCCAAGGATTTGTTCAAAAAATTCGGACATGATTTTAGTTTTTAAAAGTTAGTTCCTTTAAAATTACAATGGAAATCTGCAAAATGTCACAGGTATTTTACGGAAAAGCAGGTGTGGAAACACGATATTTTTCAGAAAAATTCTTCTTATTCTTTCGAAAAAAATAAAATTTGAAGTAATTTTGAAAAATGATGAACTTAAACCAGATTTTCACGAATCAGCGTACCGGAAACAATCCACATACAAAGGCTTCAAGAACGGATTTTCAGAGAGATTTTGACAGAATCATTTTCTCTTCGGCTTTCCGCAGACTGCAGAATAAAACGCAGGTTTTTCCGCTTCCGGGAAGTGTTTTTGTACACAACCGTTTAACGCATTCGCTGGAAGTTTCTTCTGTCGGAAGAAGTCTGGGAAGTGTAATGGGTGAGTTTATTCATGATGAATTTAAAAATGATCTTACAGAAGATTCCAAAAACTTTTACCTTCACAATTTAGGCAACGTTATTGCGGCGGCGTGTCTGTGTCACGATGTCGGAAATCCTGCTTTCGGGCATTCCGGAGAAGATGCAATTGCGAGTTATTTTGAAAGAAATGAATCTGATTTAAAACCGAAATTCAATGAAAAAGAATGGGCGGATCTGGTGAATTTTGAAGGAAACGCCAATGCAATAAGGGTTCTTGCGCAGCAACAGCAGGGAAAAGATGCGGGAGGAATTCAGCTTACGTTTTCTACTTTGGCAAGTATCGCCAAATATCCTTGTGAAGCGATTGCTAAAAAGAAAGGAATTATTCACCGTAAAAAGTTCGGATTTTTTCAGAATGAAAAAGATATTTTCCTTGAGATTGCAAAAGGCACAAATTTAATTTCAGAAAGCGAAGAACCTTATATTTTTAAGCGACATCCTTTTGTCTGGCTGGTTGAAGCTGCAGATGATATCTGTTACAATATTATCGACATGGAAGATGCGCACCGATTGGGAATCGTTTCCACGGCGGACTGCAAAAACCTGTTCTTTGAACTCGTAAAATCTGAAACCGACGATATAAACAGAGTAAAAGACAAGCTGGATTCCATCGGAAACGAAAACGAACAGATTTCTTATTTAAGAGCTAAAGTAATCAATGCATTAATCAACAAATCGATTGAGCTTTATAAAAATAACTTTAATACCATTCTGGAAGGAAATTTAGAAAAAGGTCTTCTGGACATTTATAAATCTGAGAATAATGCTTTGCAGGATATCGAATCTTTCTCAATAGAAAAAATCTACAACCATAAAGCCGTTGTGGAAATTGAAAATGCAGGTTATAATGTAATGTACGAATTGCTGGATCATTTTATTCCGTCTATTCTTAAATCGCACGATGAAAGAAAATCTTACGATAAAAAAGCCTTAAAACTATTACCTAAACAGTTTGTATACGACGATGGAACCGATTACCAGAAAGTTTTGGGTGTAATTGATTTTGTTTCAGGAATGACGGATAATTATGCAACCGATCTTTACCGTAAAATTAAAGGAATAGACATTGGGATGACCGTGTAATTGCGGTTTAGTCAAATAAAAGTTTTACTAAAATTTAAAATTAAAACTTCTTCAATTTAATATTGTTGAAGTTTTTTTACGTCTTAAACTGAACGTAAATTCTCTTTCTCTGTTGATAACAACTGCTGATTGTTATAGCTGTGCCATTCAATTATTTTTCATATATTTAAACAGAAACGGAAGAAAATATTTCATCCGGTCAGAATTTATAAACCATTTAAAAAATCAGATTATGACCTATTTCGGAATTATTGTTTTTATAGGATTGGTAACCTTATTTGCTTCTTTTTTCACGGTGAAACAGGAAACTGCAGCCATTGTGGAGCGACTCGGAAAATTCCACTCCGTCCGTCATGCAGGTTTACAGCTTAAAATTCCTTATCTGGACAGGATCGCAAAAAGGATGAACCTCAGAATCCAGCAACTGGATGTAATGATTGATACGAAGACTCTTGATAATGTTTTTGTGAAAATGAAGATTTCCGTACAGTTTCAGGTCATCAGAACGCAGGTTGCCGATGCTTTTTACAGGTTGGAAAGTCCGCACGACCAGATTACATCATATGTTTTTGATGTCGTAAGAGCCGAAGTTCCGAAATTAAAGCTGGATGATGTTTTCTTAAAAAAAGATGATATTGCCATTGCCGTAAAAGCAGAACTTCAGGAAGCGATGCAGAGTTACGGATATGATATCATCAAAGCTCTGGTTACAGATATCGATCCGGATGAGCAGGTGAAACACGCCATGAACAGAATCAACGCTGCGGAAAGAGAAAAAACAGCCGCAGAATACGAATCGGAAGCCCAGAGAATAAGAATTGTAGCCGTTGCAAAAGCCGAAGCAGAATCCAAAAAACTGCAGGGACAAGGTATTGCAGACCAGAGAAGAGAAATTGCAAAAGGTCTGGAAGAATCTGTAAGAATGCTGAACAACGTTGATATCAACTCTCACGAAGCATCTGCTCTTATTGTTGTTACGCAGCATTACGACACGCTTCATTCTGTGGGAGCAAGCAACAGAAGCAATCTTGTTTTACTGCCCAATTCTCCTACCGCAGCAAGCGGAATGCTGAACGATCTGGTTGTTGCCATGACTACCGCCAATACTGTAGGAGAAGAAACCAAAGGAAATTATCCCAAACCGCAGAATGATCACGATCACAATACAAACAACAGCAGATAAAGCAAAACCTCCGGAAATTCCGGAGGTTTATTGTTTATTTTTTAGCTTTAGATATTTGCTTTACCAAAGTGTATTTTATGGAAGATCCGTCTGCCGGAGGATTTTCTATTTTTTCTGTTTTTACTTTTAAAACATATTCATAACCCGGTTCATAAGTAAAACCTTCGATATTGGTATAAAAATTCGTCCACGAATCTGAAGCATTTTCTTTTACCTGAAGACATTTCATGGGTGCAACTCCGGTGCAGTCTGCGGTTTCAGGACCTACAATAAATGTTTTTTCGTTCGCAGAAGAAACGTTGGAAGAAGTTGTACATTGTGTAAGAATCATAACAAAAATTGCCGAAAACGTTACTTTTAAAAATGTTGTGAAATTTTTCATAAATAAAATTTTAGGACTGGGTTGCAATTACTGTGCCGTGAAATGATCTTAAATTCTACTTTTCCACAGGTTTTTTATCTGAAACTCCCCAAAATTTCTGTTTCCCGATCAGCAGTTCAAAAAACAGCCTGAAGTCTGAAATCAGCGACCAAAGCGGATATTTGAAGGTTGCAGGTCTGTTTTTTTCAATCACTGCATGACTGAACCACGCGAATCCGTACCCGAAAATTGGGACATACCAGAGAAAGCGTTCTTTTCCGGAGCTGATAACATAACCTATCACAAAAAAGACAAGCAATGTGCCCAGAAAATGAAAGATTCTGGTTCCTGTTTTACTGTGCTCCGTAAGATAAAATTCATAGAACTCTTTGAAGGTTTTAATTCTTTCTGACATGATTATTTGTACTTTAAAGTTCCAATCATAAAAGTTTCAGAAGCATTCAATGCACGTGAATTTTTAGTTAGTTCCTTTATTACCCCTTCATTCTTAATGTAATTAGAATGAATAAAATAAGTGTCTCTGTTTTCGCGGGTAATGTAACCTGTATGAAAATCCAGTCCTACAATATATACCTGATTTTTATTTTTACCTAAAATATAATGCTCCAGATCCTGCCTTTTGCTGAAATATTTTATCTCTGTACAAAGTTTTTTAATCATTACAGACGAAGCCTGCTGCGCGAGATACGTTCTGTTGATATCAAAACCGTAATCCGATAAAGTATTCGTTACAAAATATCCGCAGGCAATACTTCCCTTCTTCGGCTCTCTGGAAGTTCCTGCAAATGACCATGGCGTTTTTGCCCAGTATTGAGGAACATCATTATTGATAAATTTAAAAAAATACTGCTTTTTCTCTGCTTCTGTTTTTTTATGAATTGCTGTTAAACATTCCTTATAACTTCGTTTTACTTCTGTACGGTTTGTTGGGGAATTGCCTTCATGATCAGATGTCTTTTTACAGCCTCCCAATATCAGAAGCGAAAAAACAAGCAGATATTTCATCATACAATTAAGCTTTACCCAGTTTGCTGTTTCTGTATCCGTAGCAGAAATAAATTACCAAACCTATAGCAAACCACAGTCCAAACCAGAACCAGTTGTCATGGCTCATTCCTGTAAGAAGATATAAACATGAGCTTAAACCGATTAACGGAATCAGTGAAAGATTTTTAACAAATGCCAATACACAAAGCAGTAAGTTGACCAGAATAAAAAAGAAAATAGAAGCTCTGAATTCTCCTTCTTTAGGATCTTTCCAGTCCATTAAATTATGGAAAAAATCAGGCTGCCAGAAATAGAAAACCACTAATCCACCGATGAAAATAAGAGGAAAAATAAGCTTTCCGTTCACGTAAGGCAAGTGAAATCTTCCTTTGATCTTTTCCTTTGCCGGAAGCATTAAAACTCCCGCACAAACCAAAACAAACGCGAAAATAGTTCCGATACTTGTAAAATCGAGGATGAAAGATTTATCGGTAAACAAAATCGGAATTCCCACCACAATCCCTGTAACCAAGGTCGCAAACGATGGTGTTTTATATTTCGGATGTACCGTCTGAAATTTCTGCGGCATCAGTCCATCACGGCTCATGGCGTACCAGATTCTCGGCTGTCCCATCTGGAATACCAAAAGAACGGTTGTAATCGCTACAATGGCTACAAACGAAACAACAAGTTCCATCCATGCAACATTGGCATTTCCTTTTTCAAAAATAAAGGAAAGCGGATCTCCTACTCCATCGAATTTTCTGTAATCCACCATTCCGGTAAGAACCAGCGTTAAAGCGATATAAATAAATGTACACAATACCAGAGAAATAATCATTCCCTTCGGAAGCGTTTTCTGAGGATCTTTTGTTTCTTCTGAAAGTACACTCAGCGCATCAAACCCGATGTAAGCGAAGAAAACCCCCGAAACCGCACTCATTACGCCTGCAAAACCATTCGGCATGAAAGAAGTAACCTGAGTTTCCGGATTTAAAGGCGTCCAGTTATCTGTGTTGATGTAAGCAAATCCTACTAAAATCACCAAAACAATCACCGCTAATTTCAGGATTACCAACGCGTTATTAAAGTTTTTACTTTCCTTAACTCCTACATAACAAAGCCATGTAATCAATCCGTTGATAACCAAAGCCGGAACATCAACGATGAATTTTAAACTTCCTATTAACGGAGCATTCGTCCATGCATTAATAAGTTCTTTGTTTTCGGAACCGCTCATAAAAGCTTTTTTAGCTTCGGTATAACTGCACGTAAGATAATCAGGAATATGCATTCCTAAGCGGTGCAAGAAACTTGTAAAATAATCGGACCATGAAAAGGCAACATAGATATTCCCGAAAGAATATTCCATAATCAGTGCCCAGCCTATGATCCAGGCAATTAATTCCCCGAAACTTGCATAGGCATAAGTATATGCGGAACCCGCTGTCGGGATCCTGCTCGCAAATTCTGCATAGCAAAGTGCCGTAAAACCGCACGCAAAACCACAAATCAAATATAGTAAGATCACACCGGGACCTCCTCTGAAGACGGCTTCTCCCAAACTGCTGAAACTTCCGGCTCCGATGATGGCGGCAATACCAAAAAATACGATGTCCCAAACACCCAAAACCCTCAATAAACTTGTAGATGTGTCTGTATCTGAATAGATTTTTCTTCTAAAAAGTTGATTCATTCAATTCTATATTTGATTCGAAAAAAGCAAATGTAATTATTTCTCCGAAATAATTTTTATTTTCTTAACGTTTCTTACAAGAAAGTTAAGAAGTCTTAAAAAAATATTTGGTTACTAACAATGTGTTAAAACGCTTGCTTATACAATATCTTTTCAATATTTTCGTTGATAAATTGTGGATAAAAATTCCCGTAATTTTAAATATCTGAACCTGATTTTCAGGCTTCTTCATGTTAAAATTTAAAATTAATGAAATCGAAAAAAATACTTTTAGCGGCTGCTGTAATGTATTTCGGGATCTCCGATGCGCAACAGTCTCAGTACTTTACCCAAAAAGAAAACTACAGATTCAATCTCGCTGAAAATCTTTATCAGACCAAAATATACAACGCTTCACAATACGAATACGCCAGACAATACTTCTACAATCAGCATTTGTCGCGTTCGAGAAAAGAGGCTGCGCAGTTTTTTGATAATGTGATAGGCGTTATTCTTCAGAAAAATCATGCGGAAGAAGGATTAACCGCTTTCATGAAAGAGTATCCGAACTCTGCGTATTTTGCACAGGCCAATTTACCGTTGGCTGATTATTATTTGGCTAAAAAAGATTTCGCCAAAGCTCTGGAAACTCTGAAAAAAGTAAACCAGTATCAGCTTTCAAAAGAGGAAAATACACAATACATTCTGAAATTAGGATATGCCAAATTCATGATGGGCGATTCCAAAGGTGCAACAGATGCACTGGAAGAAGCTTATAAAACGGCAGATCAGTCTCAAAAAGGCGATATTGCTTATATGTTGGGACATTTATATTATTCCAACAGACAGAATGATAAAGCGTTCCGTTATTTTGATTCCATTAAAGAAGAACCGAAATATTCTAAGCTGGTGCGTCCTTATTATGTTCAGATGTACTATAATGATAAGGATTACGATAAAGCGATTTCTGAAGGAACTGCTTTACTGAATGAAGATATTTCGGAATCTTACAAAGCGGAAGTTCACAAGATCATCGGTGAAAGTTATTTCATGAAAGATGATTACACTTCGGCTTATCCGCATTTGAAAGATTATCTGAGCGTTCAGCAAAATCCGTCCGAGAATGATCTTTATGAGATGGGATTTGTAGCGGCTCAGCTTAAAAAATATGACGAAGCGGTTTCTTACTACAACCAATTGCTGAACAGCAATTCGGCTTTGGCTCAGAATGCTTATTATCAGCTTGGAAATGCTTATCTGGCGGTTGGTAAAAAACAGGAAGCACTTTCTGCTTTCCGTTCTGCGTATCAGATGAATTATGATAAGAATGTGAAAAAGCTTGCGCATGAACAATACGCTAAATTAAGCTACGACATCGGAAATCCGTTTGAAAGTGCTTCAACGGTAATTCAGAATTATATTAATGAAAACCAAAACGGCGCGAATGCTTCGGAAATGAGATCGCTTTTGGTAAAATCCTATTTATATTCCGGAAATTATAAAGAAACGCTGAATGCGATTGACCGTTTACAAAGCTCAACGCCGGAAATCAATAAAATCGATCAGGAAGTTTCTTATCTTTTGGGAACGGAAGAATTCAACAAAGGAAATTATGATGAAGCGGAAAATTATTTCTTAAGAAGTTTAGGATTCAACATCAATAAAGAATTCAACAACAGAGCTTTGTATTGGTTAGGACAGGTGTATTATCAGAAAGGAAATTATCCTTCCGCAATCGCCCGTTATGAAAAATTACTGGGTGAAAATTTCCCTGAAAAGCAGCAGCTTCCTTATGATTTAGGCTATGCTTATTTCAAATCTAAAAAATTCGACCAGGCGGAAACGTATTTCAAACAGTATTTAACGAATCCAAAACCTGAGTTTAGAAATGATGCAGAACTTCGTTTGGCAGATATTAATTACGCGAATAATAACCTGAACGAAGCGATTGCTATCTACGATAAAAATGAAGATGCAACAGATTATACATTGTATCAAAAGGCAATGGCTTTAGGATTTAAAGGAGATACTCAGGCAAAAATCACCAACCTGAAAAATCTTTTATCCAAATATCCGGATTCTGATTATTATGATGATGCACAATACGAAATCGGGACAGCTTACGCAGCACAGGATGATTTCAGCAATTCTAATGATTATTTTAATAAAGTGATTAAAACTTCGTCTGATAAAGATTTGGTTGCCAATGCATCGATTTACAGAGCACAAAATTATATTGACCAAAACCAAAGTGATAAGGCTTTGTCTGAACTGAGATCTCTTGGAGAACAGTATAAAAATACAGCCTATGCTGAAAAAATTGTTCAGGCGGCGAAACCAATCTTCACGAAAAACGGAGATGTTTCCGGCTATGAAACTTTCGCAAGAAATTTAGGCGTTAATATTGATGCATCAGAAATTGATGAAATTAACTTATCGACTGCAAAACAGTATTTCACGAAGAAAGATTACAAAAATGCGATTTCTTACTACGAAAAATATTTAACACAGAATCCTACCGGAGAAGGGCTTTATCAGGCAAAATATGAGCTTGGTGAAAGTTATTATCAGACCAAAGATACTACAAAAGCACTGTTGGTTTTACAGGAAGTTGCCAATGTTCAGAATGATTATCAGGATGATGCACAAACCCGTTTAGCGCAAATCCATGTCAATCAGGGGAATACGGCTGAAGCTAAAAAATATCTTGAAAATATTAAAAACTCATCAGACGTCAATATTAAAAATTACGCCAATGTTGAACTGATGAAAGTTTATGCTGATGAAAAGAATTTTTCTCAGGCTGAAAAATTAGCCGATGCGGTGATTGCCAACAATAAAAACTCCGCAGCGGTTATTGAGACAGCAAAAGTAATTAAGGCAAGAAGTCTGATGAATTCAGGAAAAGACAAAGACGCACAGTCGGCTTACGCTTCTCTTGAAAAATCATCCAATACCTCGGTTGCCGCAGAATCTCTGTACGCGAAAGCTTATTATCAAAACAAAGGAAAAGCGTTTAAATCCTCTAATGAAACGATCTTTAAATTGGCCAATAATTATTCTTCCGAAGAATATTGGGGGGCAAAAGCACTAGTTCTGATGGCGAAAAACTATGTTGGTCTGAAAGACAATTATCAAGCAAGTTACACTTGTGATCAGATCATTGAAAATTACAAAGATTTTCCTGAAATTGTAGCGGAAGCGAAGGAAGTTAAAAAGCAGATTAAAAAGTAAAAATATATTTAATGTATCAATTTATCAATGTAACAGTTTACCAATCAAACTATACATTGCCGGATTGCTGCATTGATAAATTGGTACATTATTAATACAAAAAGTAATGAATAAAAGAATTCAATTATTATCCATCATATTTTTAGGGTTTTCGTCGGTAGCGTTTTCCCAGATCAAAGAAGAAAAACTGATTCTCAATAAAAAAAGAGAACCGGAAGTAAAAAAGATCGAAAAAAAGAAAACTTCGGTAGAGACCATTAAAAATTATCCACCGGAAGAAAAATCTCAGAATCCTGTACAATACAACATTACGGATGTTCCTGCGGTTTCGGATTTTAAAACATCAACCATTCAGGGAGCAGATGTAACCCCGAAATTCGAAGGTTCAGCGCAAAACAACTACATCCAGTTCGGAATGGGAAATTTCGGTAAAATTCTGGGCGACGCAAATATTTCGAAAACGCTGGAAAATAAAATTGAGGTTGGAGTGGATGCTCATTTTCTTTCAACACAGGGTTTAAAAAAGGAATACGACTGGGATTCTAAGCAGAGTTCAACCACTTTAGGAGCTTTTCTGAATTCTTACGGAGATAAAGGAAAATTCAATCTGAATGCGGAATATGGTTTGAACAGCTATAATTATTACGGAATTTATGCGCTGACTCCGAGCAATGATGTTGATCTGGATCAAAGAGTCAATCAGTTTAAAGTAAACGGTTATTATGATTTTTATTCGAACGAAATTCTGAATGATGTGAGGGTGAAATCTTCATTTTTAAAAGATCATTTTGACGCTCAGGAAAATCAGGCTTCCGTTTTGGCTAACTTTTCGAAACATGGGGTTGAAATCGGCAAATCAGGTATCAGTCTGAATGCAGATTTAGGCGTTGGTTTGGAAACGGTAAAAACTGAATTTTCGATCAGAGATAAAAATTCGTCCAACTTTTTCAATACAAATCTGAGCCCGAAAGTTACTTTCAGAAAAGGGGATTCTTACTTGAAATTAGGATCGCAGTTTGCGTTTCTGAATGGTAAAAACCAAAATGATCTGATGGCTGAACAAATGAAAAACAATAAAACCTATTGGTTTCCGGAAGCGGAATTTCAGGTTGCTGCCGCACAGGAGTTTAAATTTTACGGAGGAGTTGACGGAAGTTTAAAACTGAATACGTATTCGGATTTACTGCAGCAGAATCCTTTCATCGTTTCTGACCAGTATTTAAGACCTACCGAAACAAAATACCATTTTTATGTAGGTTTGAGAGGAGATATTGATGAAACTTTTAAGTACGATGTTTCTGCAGGATACGGAAAAATGAGAGACATTATGTTCTTTAAGGCAAATGATCTTTTTGATACGAATTTTACCCTGAACCGTTCTGCCTATAACTTCGCAAATACTTTTTCTGCGGTGTATGATGACGGAAATGTAGGAGATATCAAAGGTAGTTTGCAGTATTTTCCTCTGGCAAATTTAGTATTGGACGGAGAAGTGAAATTTACTAAGTTTGATCTTAAAAACTACGAAAATATTTACAATGTACCTTTGGTTACGGCAACAATCGGAGCAAAATATACGATGTTGGATCAAAAATTATTATTAGGTTTTAAAGGGATTTTTGCCAGTGACAGAACAACGAATTCATTTATTATTCAGGGAGTTGGAAGTCCCATGTTCTATCAGTCTACAGAGAACACCAACGATAAAGTGGGAGGTTATGCAGATTTAAATTTATCGGCAGAGTATAAAATTCACAAAAATTTCAGTATTTTCGCGCTTGGAAATAATCTTCTGAGCTCAAAATATCAAACGTACAAAGGCTATAAAGTTCTGGGTGCACAGATTTTGGGAGGCGTGAAGATTACGTTCTAGAGTCTTAGGATGGGAAAGTTTTTGTGTTTGAGTGTTTATTTATTCAGATTTAAAACTCTCTTAGTCTCAAACTTTTCGACTCAATACGGCTGCATAGTTTAATGGATAGAACTTCGGATTTCGGCTCCGACAGTGAGGGTTCGAATCCTTCTGCGGTCACTTTTAAGGACAGACATTTGATGTTTGTCCTTTTTTATTGATTATCATTGCCAATCATTTAAATCTCTTTGATATATATCATTAATTTTTTGTCAAATTTATTATCTGGATTTATTCTAAATTAATATATTTGCATCATGAATATGATCGTTCCTTTCAAAGTAGCTCCATTAGCTCCTGCTTTTTCAATGAATACCGAAGAAATGTATTGCGGCGATAAGAAATCATGCTGCAAAAAATTTAAAAAAGGAAAAAGATGTAAAAAGTGCCCGGGAAGAAAGAAAATGGCTTAATTAAAGCTTTTTAACAGGAAATAGACCGCCAGAATTAGTAACACTACCCCAATAATAATTCTCGCGATTTTTGGCTGTCCGTGAGGATTTGCAACAGTTCTTGGCTGTGACTTAAATAATTCCTCTGCCTTATCTTTAAATTTTTCCGAATTGTTTTCAAAAACTTCGGTAATCGTAATGCCCTGAACGGCTGTTTTGTGCAGTAGTGAATTCGTAGCATGAAGCAGAATCTGGAATTTTCCGTCTTTAAATTCCGTTATTTTAAAAACTCTTTCTCCATAAGGTTTTTCCAGTCCGAAAGGTAACACTTTCACCACATCCGCATTTTGAGTCTGCCAATTGATAATGATCTCCTCTCCTTTTTTCGCATGAATTTTGTTTGCCGTAAAAGTTTTAATAGAAGGCGGAATATTGTACCTGAAGCTTTTCTGATGGCT
Organism: Chryseobacterium sp. VD8; assembly: GCF_037149975.1. Lineage (NCBI taxonomy): Bacteria > Pseudomonadati > Bacteroidota > Flavobacteriia > Flavobacteriales > Weeksellaceae > Chryseobacterium > Chryseobacterium sp. VD8. The sequence continues at coordinate 21,180 of NZ_JBBCQL010000003.1, forward strand.
TTCTAAATTCTGATCGTAAGAATGTCTTCTGCTTTTATCACTCAATGTTTCATAAGCTTCCTGAATTTCACGGAACCGGTCTGCGAAAAAATCATCATTATCATTTTTATCAGGGTGATATTTTAAAGATAGTTTTCTATACGCTTTTTTGATGTCTTCTTCCGAAGCATCGTGAGAAATTCCGAGAAAATAGTAGTAATCTTTCATTAAGCTATGCAAAAATAGGGAATTTATTTTCTTTTTTAAACGCAAATGGCACGAATAATTTCATAAATAGCCTGAATAATTTTATGTTATGCTTTTAATTTTTTTCTTTAAAACAAACAGTCGTATAAAGTAAAATTCCTAAAAACTCTTTGGAGTTTTATCTGTGTAGAAATCATATTAAAAGAACGTTCGGCGTTCCGTAGGAACGCTATCTTTAGAACATTTATCAAAATATCTCAAACTTGTTTGTTTAAATCTTTTTGATGTTTCGGTTCAGGCGGCTTTGCCGCCTGAACCGAAACCCTATTTTCCGAGATTGCTTTTTCGCTTCGCTCATCGCAATGACTGTAAAAAATTCCGGCTCGGGAAGCTTCGCTTCCCGAGCCGGAATTAAACAATTTCAATTGAGTTACTTTTATTATGCTTCCGCAGCGTTTTCTTTTCTTTCAAAACCTCTATGACGGCATCTTGAAGCGAATTCTTTTTTAAACTTCCCTTTCAGCTCCTGATATTGCTCGTCATTCATTTCTCTGATTTTATCTGCCAATCCGAAAGGAGATTTTTCTTTAATTCCGTATTCATCAAAAATACCTTTTACAAATCTTTTTCTCTGCGCTGCTTTTTTAACAACTGCTGCAACTCCTACTACGGCTAAAGCAGCTAAAGCGCCTTTTAATACTGAATTTTTCATTTTTCAAAATTTTAAATTTTACTACTTCTTGTTTTTTATATAGACGAATAAATGCTGAATTTACTTTACTACTTCTAAATTTTTATTTATTCGTTGGTTCTGTTGTGTCTGTTGAAAAAACCTGCTGAACATTTGTCTCTCCACACTTCTTTGAATTTCTCTCTTTCTTCGGGAGTAAGATGCATCATTTTTTCTCTCATCTTCTTTTCTTTAAAATCCCTCATTCCTTTTCCGAAATGAAATCCTCCGAAAAGAATTTTACTTAAAATCAGAATTCCCATTGCCTGCCAGAACGTGATTGATTTTACTCCTAAAATTTCAGGGAGAAGGCAATTCCAGAGCGCCATCACGATCCATGTAACGCCTAAAAAAATCAATGGCGGACAAAGAATCAGGAAAATCCAGCCTTTTTTATGTTTATGATTCATATCTTTTTATTTACTAACTGTTTAAATCTTCGTATAATTTTTTCAATCGGTTTCTTAAATGTTTGACGGCGTAATTTTTACGGCTAATAATCGTTTTGATATTTTCGCCCTGTTCATCCGCAATTTCCTGAAGGGTTTTGTCATTGAGTTCATTTTCCACATAGACCAGTCTTTGCTTTTCCGGCAGTTCATCCAGAGCCTCAAAGAGCTTTTTCCAGATCTCGTCCTGAAACATTTTAATTTCGGGTCCTGCACTTTCATCCATGAGCAGAATGTCTTTGATGGAAAAATCTCCGTCTTCATCTTCATACACAAAATCTTCAAGATTTTCGGTTTTCTTTTTGCGGTATTTGTCCGTGATTTTATTTGCCGTTACTCTGTACAGCCAACCGCCAACATTCACAATCTCCGAAAGATTGGTAAGACTACTGAACTGATACCACACTTCCTGCAGAATATCTTCCGCATCCTCCGTATTTTTCACTTTCGGACGAATGTACGACATCAGCTTTCCTCCGTACTTTGAAACGGTCTGTGAGATGATATTTTCCTTCTCCTTCTGTGGCATTGTTATTTTTTCGACAATCTCCATATTGCTATGACGATTGAAAATTTTGTTTTACTTTAATAAATTTAAAATAATTTTTAAGAAATTAAGATTTTCTTTTATTCATCCGTATTTTGAAACACGAATAACACAATTTTTTTTTGCTAATAACACAAATTCTGTCATTAAGTAACCTCAGTTTGGGATAAGAAATAAATTTAAATAATTGATTTATAATATTATATTAATTTATCGCAAAGAAAAACAAAAGTTTTTTTACTTATTGAAAGTTTGTAAGCTAAACAAGGGCACTTCGTTTATTAAAAAAAAACAAAAATGGTATTACTTTTATAAGTTCTACGCCTTTGTATATCTTAAAAGCTGAATTCCTGATAATTGAATCTTTTGTTTAACCTTGCGTTTAAGAAGACTTCTCCAGAACTCAGGTTAAGTATGAAATTTTAAAAGATATATGTCCTAATTTGTATTTAAACAAAAAAACGAAAAGCTAAGCCTTCCGTTTGTATTTTGAATGATAAGTTTTAATTCAGATAAATTCCGAAGTACCAAGTCCAGACAATCAAAATAATCTGCATCGGAATTCTTTCTTTATACAGATAATTCATTCCGGGACCAGTGAAATCCGCTTTAAAAATATTGATTTTTTTTCGGGAAGAATTGATATTCGCAACGAAAACCAAAACATAAAAAACAATCAGTAAAACAGCAGTCAGTTCACGAATGGAAGGAATCATCAATCCAACTCCGGCTGCAATCTCAATAATTCCTGTTATGTATACCCAAAATAGTTTTGCCGGGATAAAATCCGGAATCATCATTGCCATTCCCTTTTGGAATTTAAAATGAGAAAATCCTGTAAATATGATGAAAACAGCCATTCCCAGATTTCCGGAAAACAAAAAATTCCAGTCGCTCTGAAAAATTCTGGTTGCCAATAAAGCTAAAATGAATGTGGTAAAAAGAATGGTGAGTAATTTCATAAAATATCTTTTTGTTTCCAGAAGATACAAAGATTTACACTATGATTAATCGTAACTTTATCAACTGTAAATATAGCCTAAAATAAATTCGGAAATATTATTTTTCGGCAAGTTCCTTTACAATTTGCAGCCCTTTGGTAAAACCTGTATTCATATGCTCTTCCCAATCTTTTTCAGTCTGAACTTCGGCATGAAGTTTTATTTTGCCATCAAAATCGATTAAAAAATATTTTTCGAAACAGCCGCTCCACTGTTTCACTTCCATGCTTTCGGTATCTTCATTTCCTTCTTCATCGATCATTCCCAGATGTTTAAAAATAATCTGGTCTGGCTTTTCCAGACTGTCTATTGTTGAAACCATTCCTGCTCCGGCTGCATTTACAAAATAGGTTTTTCCGCCTACTTTCCAGTCGGATCTCATAAAAGAAGCCGAATTCGGATTAAAAAATTTCGTCCACTCACTATAAGTGTATTCATTCCACAAAACGTCCCAGATTTTTTCTTTCGGAGCGTTAATGATAATTTCATACGATAAAGTTTCCATAATGTTTTTATTCAATTTTAAAACTGATTTTCAGATAAATGCTTCACATTGGAAAGTGCATTGGGGAAATTTTCTTCGAAAAAGCTTTTAAACTCTTCGGAAGTCTGAATTTCAACGGTAAGATGCGTTGTATTTTCGTTTTCTGTTAAAATATAATTTTCTGTACCACTTTCAAAGTTCTGCGGTGTTTCAACGCCATTATAAATTTCACCAAGATGCTGAAAGGTAATCTCTTCATTGGGAACAAGCTTCACAATTTTGCTGAACATCCCGTTGTTCTGAGGATCCAGAAATTTAATAATTTCATTTTCTTTTAAATTTCCCTGATAAAAAAAACCTTCTCTGAATGCTGAAGTCCACTGTCTGAAAGAAAAATCATCCCAGAGTACACTCCATACTTTTTCCGGTTCAGCATTGATCTGAATATCAAAATGTAATTTTTCCATAAAAAATATATAAACTAGCTGTTATTTTAAATACGATGTTACCCGCCTACGAAATCTCCGCCGTTAATGTGAATAATTTCTCCCGTAATAAAACTGGAATCTTCCGAAGCCAGAAAAACATAAGCCGGAGCAACTTCCGATGGCTGCCCTGCACGTTTTAACGGGTTATCTTTTCCAAAGGTTGAGAGATCGTCGAAAGTTTCCTTTACAAGCGGAGTCCAGATTGGACCAGGAGCAACGCCGTTGACTAAAATCCCTTTCTCTGCGATATTGGTTGCCAGAGAACGGATGAAAGTTGCGATAGCTCCTTTTGTAGCAGAATAATCAATCAGATGATCGCTTCCGCGGTACGCCGTCACGGATGTGGTACAGATAATCCGGCTGCCTTTTTTCATCAGGGTTAAAAGATCTCTGGTGAGAGCAATTATAGAAATAATATTGACATTAAAAGTTTCGAGAATCTGCTCATCAGAAATATTTTTAATATCATTTTCCGGAAACTGAATACCCGCATTGTTTACAAGAATATCTAAGGTTTTCCAGTCTTTTTTAAGCGAATCCACGCATTTTTTTCTGAAGGACTTTTCGGAGACGTCTCCTTTCATCAGAATACATTTCCGCCCTTCTTTTTCTACCAGATTCTGTGTTTCTTTTGCATCATCGTCACTTTCTTTGTAAATAATCACAACATCTGCTCCTTCCCTCGCAAAATGAACGGCAACCGCCTGTCCGATTCCGCTGTCTCCACCTGAAATTAAGGCTTTTTTACCCTTTAGTTTATCGCTTCCTTTATAATTTTCACGGATGATTTCAGGAAATAACCCGTCTTCAGGAACTTTTGACTTTGAGTCTGACTTGTTCTGTGTCTTCATAAGCAAATCTTTTATGAATACCCATCAAACAGCAAGCCGAAACGGAAAAATTATGAATTTGAAGAATATAAGCAGAAAGTTTTGTAACGGTTAAAAAGCTTCAACCTCCCTGCTTCCTTCTTCAATCAGATACTAAGAATTATAAGCGTCTTCCAGATCCTGAATAACAATTTTGTGCATTCCCATCATCGCCTGAAATACTTTTTGTCCTTTTACCGGATCTGATCCGTTCATCAGTTCCAACAATCTTTTGGGAACAATCTGCCAGCTCAAGCCAAACTTATCTTTCAGCCAGCCACACATACTTTCTCTTCCTCCATCTGCCGTTAAAGCATTCCAGTAATGATCGGTTTGTTCCTGATCATCTGTCATTACGACCATAGAAATCCCTTCATTGAAATCGAACTGATGATCGTAAGAATTATCCATACAGAAAAAACTGTATCCATCAATTTCAAAATGGGCATGCTGAATATTTTCTGCCGGTTCAGGAGCAGGATGCCCTTCACTTCCATCGCCGTATCTTAAAATATTTCCGATTTGGGAATTCGGGAAAACTTTAGTATATAATTCCATTGCTTCCATTGCTTTACCATTATTTTCATGGATAAACATCAAAGTAGGAATAATCTTTTGTTCGCTTTGTTTTTCACCTAAAAATATTTGCCACGTTACATCATATTTATCTTTCAGCCAGCCATATTTTTTGCTCCAGGAATAAGAATCCAGAGGCATTAAAGCCATTCCGCCTTCCAATAATCCGTCCCAATATTTTTGTACCTCATCTTCTGTTTCGCAAATGACCATAAAAGAAACCGAAGCATTTTTCTTGAAATGCGGACCACCGTTCAGGAGCATCATTTTCTGACCAAAAAGTTCGATGTTCATCACCATCGGAGTATCTGTGGTAATTTTTCCGTCAAATATTTTGCAGTAAAAGTCTGCCGATTCTTTCGCGTCTCCGTCGTACCAAAGACACGGGAAAATATTTTTGTTCATAATTTTAAATTTATTTTTTTTGTCTTAAACACGAGTAGCTGCAAATATTTTTCACGAATAATCACGAATGGTTCGACAGAAACTGCATTGTTGATGAAGCATTTAACCAAATTTATAGTGAAAATTTATGCTGATATTGGTTCAGTTTGTGTCCAATATCAATTTTTAAATGAAACATGGTTTTCTTTCATATAAGCTTTGAGTTTCTGCATCGCATTTTTTCCGAAACCGTGAAGCTGCATAATTTCTTTTTCAGAATAATCTGAAAGTTTTTCCAGAGAATCAATTTTTTCTTTCGCCAAAGCTCTTCTCGCAGGTGCAGAAAGAATTCCCTGTAAAAAAGTTCCGCTCACTACATGACTCACCGCGCAAATGGAACTTAAACATTTTGCCATTATTACTAAATTGATCATGGTTCTGAAAATTAAAATCGTTCTTAATTGTTTTCTACATACTTATGAAAATTGTTCAGAATAGCGTACCACCCTTCTCTCTGCATTTCTACAGGATTTTGCGTTTCCGGATCGAATGTGATGGTAACGCTGGTTGTATTTTCGTCGATCTTATCAAAAATGATCTCCACTTTTCTTCCGTCTTCCATATGATATTTTATTCTTTCGTTCGGAATAACTTCATCATACGTTCCCACAAAATCGAATCCGAAACTTTTATCTTTGGCTTCCATTCTGTTTTTAAATTGTCCGCCAACCCTTAAGTCGTTTTCAGAGCTCGGACATTCCCAGGATTCGTGGGCAAAATTCCATTTTGTAATATGTTCCGGTCCGTTGTAATAATCCCAGACTTTCTGAACGGGAGCCAGAATGGTAATATCGATGTGAATTGGTTCCATAATATTATTTTTAAAGGTGTAAAAGGCAACCAAAGTTAAGTTGCCCCTTCAATATAATTCAGTTTAAAGATAAGTCTATTTTACGTATTCTTCATTATAATTGATCATCCAGTGAACACCATATTTGTCCTGAAAGCTTCCGAAATAGTCTCCCCAGAATTGGTCTTCAATCGGCATTTCTATATTTCCGTCTTCAGAAAGCCCTTTGAAAATTCTGTCGGCTTCATCTCTGGAATCCGGAAAAACAGAAACATAATTGTTATTTCCCACATTCAGTTTTTGTCCAAAACTTGGAACGATGTCTGATGCCATCAGTAAATCTCCGCCTATCGGAAGTGCAATATGCATTACCCTGTTTTTCTCTTCGTCCGATAAATGTTCAGTTCCGGGAGCATTGCCCATTCTGTAAATTTCACCAACGAACTCTCCGCCGAAAACGGATTTGTAAAAATTGAAAGCTTCTTCTGCTTTCCCATCAAAATTTAAGTAAGGATTTAATTTAGCCATAATTTTTTTTATTTTTTTTTTAGTTAAACACAGATAGCACTAATTTTTCCACTAATACCACAAATAATATTTGTGGAATTTGTGTATTAATATTTTAAACACAAATAGCTCTAATATTTTTTACGAATAACACTAATAATATTTATGGAATTTGTGTAGAGCGTTTGTGTGATTGGTGTTTTTATCAACGGATAATTTGTCATTCTAACGAAGGAAGAATCTATTTTATCATTTTTTTAATATCAGATCATTCAAGAGAATTTCCGTTAAAATGACAAAGAAATATCCGCACAAATTTTTTTTACTAAAATTTATGTAAGAATTAATTGTATTGATTTAAATTTTACTCTTTAGGCATTTGGGACGGATCTGCGAACATTACATTCCAGCCATGTCCGTTAATATCCCAAAAGGAATTGTGATACATCCATCCGTAGTCCTGCGGTTCTTCATGCTGTGTTGCACCATTCGCCACAGCGGTATTTACCATCTGATCTACCTGTTCACGGGTATCTAAACTTATGGCGACCAAAACCTGCGTTGTATCTCCTTCCGGAACAGGTCTTTCTGAAAAAGTCTGGAAAAATTCTTCCGTTAAAAACATCACGTAAGTATTATCGTTCATAACAATACAAACGGATTGGTCATTGGACATTTCATCATTGGTTGGGAAGCCTAATTTTGTCCAGAATTCTCTTGTTTTCTGTACATCCTTCACCGGAAGATTCACATAAATCTGATTGATTTTCATTTTGCTGTTTTTACTGTTAAAATTATACTCAAAGTTATCAAGTTAAAATAAAAATCAACTTGCCATAAGACAAGATTTAAATTTTCTTCGGATGGGAAACCAGCTCTTTACGGATTCTGCTCAAAGAAGTATCTGTAATTCCCAGAAATGAAGCAATCTGCTTTAAGGGAGCAAACTGTACTACATGCGGCTTCTGCTCTAAAAGATTGAGATAACGTTTGGTTGCGGAAAGGGTAAACATTTCTACGGAACGCTGTTTACCAAAGAAAAGCTGCTGAGACATCCATGCTCTCCCCCATTCTCTGAGATTCGGAATTTTATGAAACAGTTCCTGAAAAGTTTCAAAATCAAATTTCCAGCATTCGCAGTCTGTAATGCAGACAATATTTTCCTGAGTGGGAATTCTCTGAAACAGTGAAGAAACTTCAATAATGATTTCATTTTCAACAAAAAAATTAATCGTTACATCATTTCCGTTAAAATCGTTGACAAATGAGCGGGCAAGACCTTTCTCCAGAATATAATATTCATTGGCTGTTTTTCCTTCTTTCAGTATAAAATCTCCTTTATGAAAAAAAACTTTTTCATGTGCCTGAAATATTTCATCCAGCTCATCATCAAGGAAAAAAGGGAAATCGTAACAGATTTGTAAGGCCTTATTACTCATCAAGTAAATGTTTTTCAAAGCTTTAAAAATAAAATTTTTCCCGGAACTGATGAAGCAATTCTTAAACAAAGTGATGATTTGTGGTAGCTTATTTTTGCGTAATCCTTTACAATAAGTATATTCCGGATCTGTTCACCGATTACAAATTAATGACAAAAGAAGTGTTAATCTTTATAAATCCTTTGAGTGGATTCTTTTGAAATCACAAAATCAAGAAAAACTTTCAAATCTAAAAGTTTAAAACAGAGAAAGCTGTATAGGTTTTGGACTGGAAGGTTTCTGGGTATCTCCAAATACAGTTTTTCCTCCAAACCGCCATGAATTCTGTCTTTCTTCTTCAATGACTTCCCGAATATCAAAATCGGGAGTAAAATCCTTTTCAGTTGATTCAATAATCTGGTGTAGTTTGTTTAAGGTTTTTAACTTGTCGGAATTTCCCAGTTTAGATTTTTCGATTCCTGATTTTAAAATCTGCAAACTTTCGTCATACACTTTGGTAGGAACCGGAAACGGATGACCGTCTTTTCCGCCATGGGCGAATGAAAATCTCGCAGGATCTTTGAATCTTGACGGCGCACCATGAATGACTTCGCTTACCAAAGCCAGAGACTGCATGGTTCGCGGACCAACGCCTTCAAGCATGAGCAAATCTTCGAAATTTTGTGGCTGCTGTTCTCTGGTTACGTATAAAAGTGCTCCAAGTCGTTTCAGATCAACATCAGAAGCCTGAACATCGTGATGATTGGGAAGAATTAATCTTGAGAAATCGCTCATGATTTCCGCAGAATCGGTGTGGGAAATTTCCAGAATTCCTTTTCTGTTCCCGGAAGCTTCCGCATCTGTAAGGTTTAAAATGGTTCCTCTTGAAATTCCGTTGATTCCGGTGTGAGGTTCTTCCACAAAAGATTTAATATTTTCCGAATGCCAATGATAGCGTCTTGCCGTTCCGTCCGATTCATGCATTCCCTGCTGAACAACGCTCCAGTTTCCGTTATCCGACAGAATAAAATTATGCAGATACAGTTGATATCCATCCTGAATTGCCGTATTATCCACTTTTGCCGAAAGTTTGCTGGCTTTTACGAGATCATTTCCGTTCAATCCTGTTCTATCAGCAATCTGAAGTAATTCCGAAGGTGTTTCGCGGGAAAATTTTCCTTTTCCGCCACAAATATACAACCCCAATGATTGGGAATTTGGATTGATGGAACGCTTCAAAGCACCCATTACGGAGGTTGTAATTCCTGAAGAATGCCAATCCATTCCCATCACCGCGCCAAAACTCTGAAACCAGAAAGGATCTGCCAGTCGACGGAGAACTTCGTCTTTTCCATACTCCATGAGAATTACCTCAACAATAGAAAGCCCGAGGATCGACATCCGTTCATACAACCACGGCGGTACTTTGCCATAGTGAAGGGGTAAATCTGCGGTTCCGGAACGTTTCATTATGTAAAGGTAAGCGGAAAGTTTTTAATTTTTAATGATTGTGATCAATAATTTTATGGAAAACAGGAAAGAAAAAAGTCCTGCAAACTGTGCAGGACTCCGATTTTTTATGGATCGGTTTTTATTTCAACGCAGCTAATGCAGCCTGATAATCGGGTTCATCTGCAATTTCTGATACCTGCTCTGTATACACCACTTTATTGTTTTCATCCGCTACAATGACAGCACGGCTTAAAAGTCCTTTCATTGGCGAATCTGTAATGGTTACTTCGTAATCGTCTCCAAAACTGCTTCTGAAATCTGATAACGTTTCTACATTATTAAGACCTTCCGCGGCACAGAATCTTCCCAAAGCAAAAGGCAAATCTTTAGATACGTTAATAACGACTGTATTTTCTAAAGCTGAAGCTTCTTCATTGAATTTTCTTGCCGATGATGCGCAAGTCGGGGTATCGATACTTGGGAAAATGTTGAACACTTTCTTCTTTCCTTCGAAAGTTTCCAGAGTTTTCACATTAAGCCCAGAATCTACCAAAGCAAAATCTTTAATTGTACTTCCTATTGACGGTAAAGTTCCTATTGTATTTACTGCATTTCCTTTTAATGTAATACTTGACATAATTTGTTTTTTTAATGTTTTTCAAATTTAGCTAAAAAAGAAAACTTTTCCCATCAAATAATGGTTAAAAAATAATTAATCAGGAAAGAAATACCAATAACGGGTCTTTTACATTCAATGGGTTTCAAATAGTATCCGAAATTATTAGCAATATACTTAACAGAAGCTCCTTTCATAAAGGGGCTTTTCTATTAAAAATATGAAAAGTAAAAAACAAATCCTCCCGAAAATGAGAGGATTAATTATGAAAACTATGTCGTGGAAAATTTAAATAAATAAAAAATATTAAGCATGAGCTTTTCTGAATTTAATCATGCTTAAAATAAAAAGACCTAAAAGTCCCAGAATAAAATAACCTTCCGCAACCTGAAGCTGAATCTGAGGTTTTATGAAAGCGGCAATTCCATAGCTTAATGCTGAAGTAATAATGAAGGCTACTCCACCCGTTAAACCGCCTGCAATTCCTGCAGAATTGGGAAATCTTCCGATACAGTAGGAAAAATAATTATTGAAAATAAATCCTGCCGTTACGTGAATTAAAAAAGCGAAAGCAACCAGACTGTAAATATTATTGGAAAAATAGGAAGCGGCAAACATAACAGCAATCAGAAGCAACTGAATAAAGTTAGCGTTTCTTATTTTGGGTAAAAAAGCTTTATTAATTAATGCCTTTCCTAAAAATCCGCCCGTCATCCATGCAAAACCGAGAATAAGAGAAACATATCCTGCCACAACTTCGGAATAGCCCATTTTATGCTCAATAATAAAGGAACCACACAAATTAAAAAACATAATCATCGAGTAGCTCAAACCACACATAATCATTCCGTAGAAAAAATCTTTAGCTTTGAACATGGAGTTATATTCTTTAATCAGGAATTCCACATGAAATGGATTTCTCTTTTTTAATGTTTCACCAGAGAATATAAATTCAAGAATCAGCAATAACAAACTGTACCCTGCCAAAACGTAAAAATTTGACTGCCATCCGAAATTTTTCTGCAGATAACCTCCAATAAACGGTGCAACAATAGGTCCAACTGACCATACAATAGTCATGATGCTGAGATAATGCTTCCGCTCTTCTCCTTCATAAACATCTACAAAAAAAGCTCTTTTGGCAACGACTGCGAAACCCGATAAAACACCCTGCAAAACACGCATTGCATAGATCACAAAAATGTTCTGCGTTGTAGCGGTAATTAAAAAAGAGGCGACAAAAAGTGCCAGAGAAATCATGGAAACTTTATATCTTCCGAAAGAATCTACAATACTTCCGGCAAAAAACTGGGTAAGACCGTAACTGATTAAAAATATGGATAAAGTAAGCTGAATATTGCTTTCCGTCTGGTGCAGTTCCGTTGCCATACTCGGCATAGAAGGCAGATAAATATCCGTTGCCAATCCGGACATCGGAATAACGGCAAATGCTAAAACCGTAGCAATAAATTTGTTTTTTTCTTTAAGGGTAACCATTGCTGATGTTAAAAATTATCAATTGAAAATCCAGATTTCCGGAAAAAAATCCTAAAAATCTGAATTCATGCAATTTTAATTATTGACTAATTTCATTGATCCTTCGCTGTATCTTTCACCAACGTCGGGATATTTTTTTAAGATTGAATCTATTGTTTTCAGGTCGGATTCTGAAAGCTCAATTTTGGTTGCTCCAATATTTTCTTCGAGATATTGGATGCGTTTCGTTCCCGGAATGGGAATGATATCATCTCCCTGATTCAGAACCCACGCTAAAGCAAGCTGAGTTCCTTTTACACCTTTTGAAGCCGCAAAATCATTGATCTCCTGAGCTAAATTTCTGTTATTTTCAAGATATTTTTCCTGATAACGCGGTAAAGACTTTCTGAAATCTCCATCCGTAAAATTCTTAGTCTGATTGATATTGGAGAAAAGTCCCCGTGCTAAAGGTGAATAAGGAACTAAAGTGATTCCCAGTTCACGGATTACAGGCAGAACTTCACGCTCCACATCTTTCGTAAGCAGAGAATATTCTGACTGCAGCGCGGTAATCGGATGAATTTTATGTGCTTTTCTGATCGATTCCGCAGAAGCTTCGGATAAACCTAGATATTTTACTTTTCCTGCCTTTACCAAATCTGCCATTGCTCCTACCGTTTCTTCCACAGGAATATTGGGATCTACTCTGTGTGCATAGTACAAATCAATTTCATCAATTTTAAGGCGCTGAAGGCTTAAATCCACTGCCTTCTTGATCCATTCCGGTGAACCGTCAAAATACGTTCCCGGAGCGCCGCTGTGACCGGCTTTTCCATCTTTAAACCTGAATCCGAATTTGGTTGCGATAAAAATTTTGTAACGGTTCGGAACCAAAACTTTTGAAATCAGTTTTTCATTTTCTCCGTTGGCGTACATATCGGCTGTATCCCAAAAGTTGATCCCAAGATCCAACGATTTATGAAGGGTTTTAATGCTTTCCTGTTCATCCGTTGGTCCATAAGCAAAGCTCATTCCCATACAGCCCAAACCGATCGCCGATAATTCTACACCTGTGTTTCCTAATTTTCTAAATTTCATGATAGCTTGTGATTTTAAAGTTACAGTACAAAATTATAACAGCCGCGGGATGATTTCAATATAGAATTCAAACGAAGAATTATAAAATTCAAACAAGAGCAGTTCTTACTGCATTGGGTGTCATTCCGGTTTGTTTTTTAAAATAATTGGTAAAATAGGCAGGTTCTTCAAAGCCTAATCCGTAGGCAATTTCAGAGACATTCCAGTCGGTATGTTTTAATAAGGCATGAGCTTCCTGAATAATTCTTGCCGCAATCTGCTGACTTGTCGTTTTTCCGGTAATTTCCTTTACGGAACGGTTTAATGAATTGACGTGAATGGAAAGACTTTCGGCATAATCTACAGGACTTTTCAGTTTTAAAAATCTTTCGGGACTGTCAATCGGAAATTGTCTTTCCAGCAATTCCATGAATAAGGAAGCGACTCTCTGCGAAGCATTCTGATAAGGTTCAAAATTTTCCGCAGGATGCATTTTCATCGTTTCGTGAATCAGAAGATGAAGGTAAGCACGCAGCATATCATATTTATGAAGATAATCAGACTGAATTTCGTTCATCATTTTAATAAAGATATCGGCAACGGTTTTCTGCTGTTCTTCATTGATAAAGAATACGGGAGTTCCGCCAATTTTGAAGAGCTGGGAATCCTGAAGATTTCCCAGACGATTTCCGTCATGTACAAAATGATCTGTAAAAAGGCAGAAGAAACCTTTCTGATCATTATCTTCCGCTTCCCAAGAATAAGGAATTACCGGATTTGAAAAGAGCAAAGCCGGCTGATCCACATAAATCCATTTATCGGCATAATGCAGTTTTCCTTTCCCGATAATCAAAGAAATTTTATAATAATCTCTTCTGCTGTACGGTGTAATGAGTGAGCAGTTTTCGCGTGAAAAGACATTAAAATGTCCTACTCCGGGAGTTTTTATACATTCCAGACCGACGCGCTGGTAAAATCCTTTTACGGTTTCATTAGATTCCATTTTTCAAAATTATAAAATTCAAACAGAATTTCAATAATGAAATAACAGCGATAGATAAAATAAAAACGACTGATCTTTCGACCACCCGTTTTAAGATTGAATATAATGATTAATTGATTTTAATGATGTCCTTTTCCGTTGCCATGGTTCTGTTTGTAACCTTTGGCTTTTTTATCCATGTGTTTGTAGCGTTTATCATTATTTTTATTTCTGTTGTAGACCGCTACCGGATTCTGCCCTTTGTAATATCTGTTTTTAAACTTAGCATATTTATCTCTTCCCAAAATTCTTTCCAACTCTACATAACGGTCATTTCTCCATCGATCAGGATTATTATCATATACTCTGTTCCAAGAATCATAATCTCTGTAACGGTCGTTCAGCGCATAAATTTGGTTTGCCTGTGTTGTTGAAAGCACCAGATCTGAAATTACACTCTGCCAATTGACATCGGTAATACTTCTTCTGTAATCGTTATAATAGTCTGTCTGTGCGTAGGATAAACCAAAAGTTCCTACCAACATCATTGTTATGATTAACTTTTTCATCTTTCATTCATTTTAAATTAAACTGAATATAAATTTTCAATTTGAATGCCAAACCATTTAAAACAATTTCTAAACGCAACAGAAAACATTCATAAATTACTGATTATCTTAAAGATACAAACCATTCATAAATTTTTCTTAATGATTTTAAAAATTCTTAAAACTTTCGCAGATTTCAGTTTTAATTTGTAATTTTAAAAGAAGAAAGTTTTCAATACTTCTTACTCACCAAAAATCTCAATCGTATGGAAAATATAAAATTTGAAGTATCTCCTTATCAGGATGAATTGCAGATACTTATTGAAGGAAAAAAGTCGGGCTATATGTCCATTGAGATCGACGGCAGACTTTTAATTGTCTACTACACCAAACTTGAAGAGGAGTATGAGGGAAAAGGCTACGCCAAAATGCTTCTGGATGAACTTGTTCGCTATGCCGAAGAAAAAGATCTTCTGGTAGATCCTGAATGTAATTTTGTAAGACAGCAGTTTGAAAATCATCCTGCCCGTTACAAAGACATTTGGCACGCGTAAATTAATCTTTCCACCAGTCTCTGAACTTATTATCTGAAGCATTCAGATCAACAGGTTCGCCGATCATGGGTGTTAAAATATTAAGATTTTTATCTTTTCCGAATTTTGTTACTTTTTCCAGTGGTTCGTTCCAAGCGTGGAGTGCCAATGCGAATTTGGACGAATGCACCGGAATGATATTTTTCGCCTTTACATCAATACTTGCGTGAATAACATCTTCCGGCAATGCATGAATGTATTTCCACGCTTCATTATACTGTCCGTTCTCCATAAACGCATAATCGAAAGGTCCGTATTTCTCACCGATCATTTTGAAGTGGGTATCGTAGCCGCTGTCTCCGCCTAAAAACAGTTTTTTTATAGGGGTTTCCAAAACATAGGAAGTCCAGAGCGTAACATTTCTTTTGATTTTTCTTCCTGAAAAATGTCTTGCAGGAGTATAAATTATTTTAAGATCATTCTTCAAAACAACTTCACTTCCCCACTCTTCTTCGATGAGCTGTTCCGGTTCATAACCCCATCTTTCCAGATGTGAACCGACTCCCAATGGCAAAATTACTTTTTTTACTTTATTTTTAATGGCTTTTACCGTAGGATAATCCAGATGGTCGTAATGATCGTGGGTAATCACCAGATAATCAAGCTCCGGAATATCTTCGGGCTTAAAAATATCAGCTCCGGAAAAGGCCTTATTAAAAAACTTAAACGGCGAACCGTAAGAACTTAACACCGGATCAATAAGAAATGAAACGCCATCGGTCTGAATGTAATACGAAGAATGTCCCAACCACACAAAAATATCTTCATTTTTAGGAAGGTTTTTTAAATCTGTATGAATAGATGGAATATTTTTCAGTGGCTTTAAAAGCGGATTTTTTTTGGCAAAAAAGAAATCGAACATTACTTTCGGCATGGAATATCCTTCTGCAAGAGAGGGGGTTTCGCTGAGGTTCTGAAACTGACCGTCTCTGTAATGACGGGACTGCTGCATTCTTTTCAATCTTTCTCCTTTTACTTCTGCACCAAAGACTTCCTGTCCTGTAATTACGAAATATAATAAAACCACTAAAACTGCGACTGCAATAATTGTATAAACCATTTCTTAAAATAATTGTCAAATGTATGACTTTATAAGCTATGACGATTTGAAATTGAAATTCCTTTATTTTTTATGAATAATTTTTAGTAATTGTTCTAACGTCTGGTTTTCAGAGGATTTATTGATATTTTTGTAATATATTCAGTTCGGAATTACGGTTGACTTCTTTGAATCTCCGATGTCACAAAGGAAATGATGCATGATTTTATTGTAAGAAGCTCTTTTTCAATAATTAAACCGCAAAGAAAGACAAAATTGATTTGAATAATGGAAAATTAAGTCAAACAAGGCGTTTCACTTATATAAGTAATACAAAGTGAAGAAATCCAAAATGCGTTATATATTTAGAAATATGTTAAAGTTTTAAGTATTTTAGTTGTTTTTGGTAAACATCAACAATTCATTGTGTTAAAGTAATTATTTTAGCATTGGTAAAATTGAAAATGCGCCTCAGAAATTATTTCATATTAGTATTAATTGTCTCGCTATGCTCTTGTGTATCTGTAAAAAAGCACAATGAGCAGCAGAAAGTATGTATTTCCCCCGAAAAACTGAAAGAAGATGTAGATTTTGCGTATTCCAAACTGAAAGAAACGCACCCAAATTTGTATTGGTACATCACCAGAGAAACGCTGGATTTTAAGTTTGACAGTCTTAAACAAACGCTTCAGGAACCGCTTACGCCGCTTCAGTTTTATTTTAAATTGCAGCCTGTGATTGCGGAAATCCGTGAAGGTCATCTTTCGCTGAGAATTCCGTCCAAGAGAATCACCAAAAAGGAAATTAAAACGCTGGAAGGGAAAAAAGGAATGTTCAGCCGTTTTGAATATTATGTGAAAAACGACAGGCTTTACATTATCGAAAATAAAGATTCGATCCAAAATATAAAGCCGGGAACAGAAATTCTCTCGATCGATAAGATTCCTGTTTCTGAATATATTAAACGGTATAAAAAACTGATCAGCAGTGATGGTTTCAACACTACTTTTCAGCCTTATTTCCTGAAAGATGTTTTCTTCAATTATTATGTTGCGGAAAAAGGCTACGAAGACCACGCGACTCTGGAAACGGTTTATAAAGGAGAAAAAAAGACTTACGAGATAACGCGGGAATCAAAATCTGAAGAGGATCTTAAGAAAGACGAGGAAAACAAAAAGCGGACGCAGGAGAAAAAAGTGAATGATTACGTTGCTTTCAGCAATTCTTATAACCGTAATTTTAAATTTTTAGATCAGGACAGTACAATTGCTTACATTCAGGTGAAAAGTTTTTCGGGTGTTTTTTCTTCGAAGTTTTATAAAGAAACGTTCAGAAAGATAAAAAAAGCGGATGCAAAATATTTAATTATTGATATTCGGAACAATTACGGAGGTTCGCTTGAAGAAATCAATAATCTGTATTCTTATCTTAGTTCTGAGCCGTACACGCTGATAAAACCGTCACAGGTAATCTCGAAATCGTCGCCTCTGAAAACCAATTATTTCAGAAAATCAGGTTTTTTGCAGTATGCTTTCAAAACATTGATGTACCCTGCATTTTTCTTCGGACAGACTTTCAGCACGTATAAAAAAGACGGCAAATTTTATTACAAAACGAGAGCCGACAAAGTATCTAAACCCAAAAATGATGTTTTTAAAGGGAAAGTTTTTGTGCTTATTAATGGCTCGAGTTTTTCGGCATCTTCTATTTTAACCTCAAAGCTTAAAAATGATAAGAAAGCAGTTCTTGTGGGTGAGGAAACCGGCGGAGCCAATGACGGTACGGTTGCCGGATTTTACTCTTATCAAACATTGCCTAATTCCAAGATCGATCTGCCTATCGGTGTTCTTCTGGTACAGCCCAATATTACATTTACAGATACTCAAAAAGGCGTTGTTCCCGATGTGAAAGTTTCTGAAACCATGGAAGATATTCTTGAGAAAAAAGATCCGCAACTGGATTGGATCATGACTGAAATTGACAAAGAAAAACACCCATAACTGATGCAAAAAAGTATTTATAAAATTTTAAAAATCATAATTGCGGCTCTGTTTTTATGGTTCGTCATTCATTCTGTCTATATGATTACCGATGGTCTTTCTGATCAGGGAAAACGTGCCGATCTTGCCGTGATTTTAGGAAATAAAGTGAACGAAGACGGAACTTTATCGACAAGGCTTGAAAAACGTCTGGAAACCGGAATTGCATTGTATCAGCAACACAGAATCCAAAAGATTCTCGTGAGTGGCGGATTGGGAAAAGAGGGTTTCTATGAAGGCGATAAAATGAAGGATTTCCTTGTTAATAATGGAGTTCCGGATTCTGTAATTATTGTTGATAATAAAGGAGATAACACAAGATTGACCGTTGAAAATACGCTTAAACTTGAGCCTCAGTTACATTTTAAGAGCATTATCGTTGTTTCCCAATATTTCCACGTAACCCGAACCAAAAAACTGTTTGAAGATCGGGGTTTTGAAAATGTAAGTTCAGCAAGTCCGGCTTATTTTGAATGGCGGGATCTGTATTCGATTTTGCGTGAATTTCCAGCTTATTATACGCAGAAAAGGTTTTCGGCGGCTTCGCCGCCGAAAACCAATCAAAATTTATTTTTTCAGTTCAGAGAAAAGCGTTTCAATCTGTTTAATATATTTTCCGTAGAAACCATTGAACCAAACTTTCCCCAGTAAAAACAGCAAAGGCATGGTGATGATCATGGTAGAAATCAGCGCGATGGCAATCTGTGTATCCGATAAAGGAACCGGTCTCGGTATAAACTCCAGAACGATAATAAGTTCACAGACCAAGAACGGCACAAAAGACAGATAAAAAGAAAGATAGTATTGCTTATTCAGATTAAACTGATGCAAAAGATCCTGCAGACTGTCATAGGTTTTCATCATGGTTTCGCTCATGTTTTTATACAGCTTAAAAAACTGACTGTAAAAGAAAAAGGTTACAAAAACCATAGATCCTATAAGAATTGTGATGTAAAATTTAAACTTAAAAGATCCTGCACATACTGCAATTAAGGCAAAAGCAAAAACGAAAATTGCCACGGTAGACCAAAATTCCATCCGCATATTTTTACGGATCTTTTCCAGCGGAAGATGAATTCTGTTTTTCTGTTCGATGCTTATTTCAGGGGTTTCTCCAAAAGAATGATCTTCATTCCATGTATTTTTTAGGTCGTCTATATTCATGATGTCTGATTTAAATGTTATTATTTATTTGCGTTTAAGATATCTTTCAGCTTATTTTTGGCGCGGTTCATTTTTACCCTTACATTTCCTTCGGAAATCCCCATCTGTTCGGCAATCTGCTTTCCCGAAAAATCTTCGAGATAATAGAAAATAAAAGCTTTATCAATGGGATTCAACTGATGAATGGCTTTGTACATGGCATTCAGTTTTTCTTCTTTTTCATGATCAAATTCTTCCTGAATAATTTTATATTCCGAAAAATCTTCATTTCCTATAAAGCTTCTTCTTTTTTCGTTTTTAAGGAAAATAATGGCCGTATTCAGGGCAATTCTGTACAGCCATGTAGAAAATTCACTTTCTCCTTTAAATTTGGGATAGGCTTTCCAGACCTGATAGGTGATCTCCTGAAAAAGATCATCGCGGTCTTCTTTTTCGTCCATGTACATTTTAGAAATCTTAAAAATGATTCCTTTATGTTTTTCTATTTCTCTTAAAAAATCCTGTTCTAATGAGGTCATAGTTTTGCGCTCTATAGAATTAGTTTACCCTTCATAAAAATGTTACAGTTTTTTTTATTAAAATAAAAAACCCGACAGAATATTCCATCGGGCATTGATTTTGTTTTCTTGATTCTGAAAACCTACTCTACTACTATTTTTTTAGAAACAGCAGTATCATCTACACTAATTTTAATGATATAAATTCCTTTTAGTAATCCGTAGATATTAATTTTATTGATTCCTTTATTTAATTTTTCATTTTGTTTTACCAGTTTTCCTGAAACATCATAAATTTCGAAGGTTGCATCATTCTTAGTATTTTCAATGGTGAACACTCCGTTTTTAACAGGATTTGGATAAACATTAAATTGACTCTCTAAATTATTTTTAACTTCATTGGTCGAAAGAAGCCCATTGCCAATGCCTACTGCATACCATGCTTTAACGTTTTGCTGCTGTTCGTTACCTGTTGCTCCATAAAGATCTGTAACCGCCTGTTTACTTGCCGTATAAGCATCTATAAACTGACTGTTTGCAGTAAGGTAGTTCGCAAGTGTCCGATACGCTATTTTTTCAGCTTTCTGGATCGTAATTCCTGTTACGTTAAATGCATTTCCGATATCATTTGTTCCGGAACCACCTGCTGATAAAAGATAAAACCAATAGTTTCCTACCCCGCTGTTTGTATGAACTCCCCCGCTATCAGTAGAACTTGTGGGATCTACCCAATAAGTTCCCTGATAAGTATCCGGCTGCTGCGAACCCAATACTGCAGGACCCGAGTTTGGATTAGACATGCTTCTTAAAAATGTAAAGCCCAGAGCCGGATTCGGAATCCCCTCACCAATCGTCCAGTTCGGACTGATATTAGAATAAAATTCTATTGATGCTCCAAATATATCTGCAAAAGATTCGTTTAAAGCTCCTGATTCGCCCTGATAAGCAAGATTTGCTGTTCGGCTCACCATTAAATGAGAGTATTCATGACCTGCAACATCTATTCCCACAAACGGGCTAAAATATCCGGATAATCCCTGATAAACACCGCTTCCATAAACCATTGCTACAATCCCCTGTGTATCGATTGCGGCAGCATTTACTCCGTTGGCAGGTTGTCCCGCACTTGCAAAATTGATGTTGTAATAATTTCTTACAATGGATCCGTTGCCATCATAAGAATTCCTGTTATGTCTGCTCACATAGTAATCATGAGCCTTTGCCATTGCCCAGTGAACTTCAACAGGAGGTTTTGTATCTGCTGTCGTGAAGTTAGGTGTTGTACTCGTATATTCAGTAATCGCACCTGTAAGCTCACCGGTTGCAGTATTTCCGTTTCCGTCCCAGTTGGTTCCGTTCAAAGTATGGATATTTCTCGCATTATCTTTCAATCGGTAAGATCCGCTGTAAGAATCCACAGTTATCTGCTGATTTCCCTTATAGAAAGTGGCACTTGTAGAAGGAGTATCTGCAAAAGGTTTTGCGATGTTTATGATTTCATTATTATGCTGATGAATTTTTTCTAATTTTTTAACAACCTGCTTCGTTGAATTATCTACATAGTACAAATAACTCTTCAGAGCCTTCAGGGAAAGTGCATTAATCTGAGATGCAAAATACAGCTTTACCCCTTTAGCAGAATTTACTTTTGTAATAACCTGCTCAAAATCGGTAAAGGAAAGATTCGGAGCTTTCATATCATTACTTACAATATTTTCTGTCTCAGATTTCGTAAGCGGCTGTGAGATCTGTAAATCTATATTACCTGTAAATTCTCCGTTTACAAAAGTAAGAATCCCGTTTTTCTCGTGAACCAGAATTAATTCATCTGCAACCTTTACATTTTTATAATAATGCTGAAAAGATGAATGTTTAATTCCCAATTCATCCGTAGCAGTTTTTACCAGTGAAAAAGAGTGATCTCCATTGCTTCCCAACCACTCTCCTAAATGATTAATAAGATAATCTGAAGGAATATTCTGCCCGCTGAAATCAGCACTGAAATTTCCCATTGATGAAGTAGTAATACGCTTAGGAAAATTTTTCACAGAAAGTTCTGTGCGGTCTTTCTTCTGAGCCTTCACCAGAGAAAGCGGTGCAATACCGATAGCAAATGAAAAAATCAATGCTTTAACGATTGTAACTGTCTTTTTCATATTATTATTTTTGATTAAATCTGACAGTTAGTAGAAAAAGATAAAGTTTGTTACAAAAAGGACAGTATTTTTTTAAAAATTCATGAATATTACTTTCTAATTCCCCTTTTTTAAAGCTTTCAGAAGGATATGAACGTCTATGAAATCAAGCTTCACACCGATTAAAATAACCGCAAACAGAACAATAGTAAAAAAAATAACAATAAAACTATAAGCGGAAACAAACCACAATACCGTGTTCAGGATATTTCCTTTAATTCCGAATTTTTTGATGAAATATTTCTGGGAACGTTCAAACCATGTTTTATCCCTGTTTTTTCTTTGTCTGATCTCTGCTTCAACTCCATTAAGTTCATCCACAAGCCGTACGACATCTTCAATATATTTTCCGTACATATAGTAGATCCAGTACTTTATTAAAATAAACAAAACAAAAATGGCGATCAAAAAACTAACGACAAAAACAGCAAAATGGTAATCTATATTAAACTGAAAATCAATCCGCTCAAGAGAAGAAACAAACGCTAAAGGAATATAAGAGATGTAGTATGAAATATAAATTTCTTTGGCAACCAGCAGTTGGGTTTTGATATTGAAAAGATCATAATTGGTATTAATACTCGTCTTCTTGAGCATCTTATACAGCTTTATGAATCTTGAATAAAAATAAATAATAATAGCTATCGTAAGAAATGCCACTAAAACCGAAATGGTCTTTACATTAAAATCTTCCGTTGCAAAAGGAAAACCGATTAAAATCATTGGAAGCGTGAGAATCATCAGCCAAAACTCAGTTTTCATGTTGATTCTGATCATTTCCAGCGGCGAATGTATTTCATTCTGTTTTTCCAAAGAAACTTCCGGAAGTTCCTGATGATCTTTGTCCCAGAGTTCTTTAAAATTTTCTAATTCCATACCTTTTTCTTTACGTTTAGAGAGCCTCTTGTTTTTCAATAATTTCTTTCAGTTTGGTTTTCGCCCGGTTCAGCTTTACTCTTGCATTTACTTCCGTTATGCCCAGTTGCTTTGCAATCTCCTTTCCCGAAAAATCTTCCAGATAGAAAAAAATCAATGCCTTGTCAATCGCGCTCAACTGATGGATTGCCTCGTACATCAGCTTCATATTCCTGTCGTCTGCATCATTATAAGACTCCTGATGAACACTAAGATTTTCTATGCTCTGATTCTGTATAAAACTACGTTTTTTTTCGCTTCGGAGAAATACAATGGCAGTATTAAGCGCGGTTCTGTATAACCATGTCGAAAATTCACTCTTCTTCTGAAAATCGCTGTAAGATTTCCACGCCTGATAAATGATCTCCTGATAGAGATCATTCTGATCGTCGGGATTATCCATATACATCTTCGAGATCTTGAAAATTACACCTTTATGCTTTTCAATCTTCTCTAAGAATTCCATTTCCAGTAAAGACATTATTTAGGCTGTATTTCAGTTAGTAGGAAATGTGGTATTTTGTTACACAAACTATCTTAAATTTTTAAATATCCCTTATTTATGGCTTAATATTTGGAATTGATGAGTAACACCAAAAATATAAATATGCCTTACATTACAAAACAGAACGATCAGAACGTTCAGCTTTACTATGAAGATTTCGGATCCGGACAACCCATTATATTAATCCACGGATGGCCTTTAAGCGGAAAATCCTGGGAAATGCAGATTCCGGTACTTTTAAATTTAGGATACCGCGTTATTGCATACGACAGAAAAGGGTTCGGAAAATCCTCACCTACTTACGATGGATATGACTATGATAGCCTGGCAAAAGACCTTCATGAAATCATCTCACAGTTAGACCTTAAAAATGTTATCCTTTTTGGTTTCTCTATGGGAGGCGGAGAAGTTGTGCGTTATTTAACCAATTACGGCTCAGAAAATGTTGATAAAGTTGCTTTAATTTCATCCATTATTCCGATTGTTAAGCAGAAAGACGACAATCCGGACGGAGTTCCTCAGGAAAAATTGGACGAGATCATGAATGCCTTGAAAACAGACCGAATCACTTTTCTTGAATCTTTCCACAAAGACTTTTATAATTTCGGAATGCTTTCAAAGCCTGTAAGCCAGAAACAGCTGGATTTCGACTGGGCAATTGCTTCTTTTGCCAATCCTATTGCCACCATAAAGTGTGCTGAAAGCTGGGCAAATACAGATTTCCGTCCCGAATTAGCCAACGTGAACGTAAGAACACTCATCGTTCACGGAGATGCAGACAATATTGTTCCCATTGATACAGCAGGAAAACAGGCTGCACAGGGAATTGCCGATAACGAATTTGTTATTATTGAAGGCGCACCTCACGGTTTAAACGTAACGCATGCAGATGATTTAAACAGCATTATCAGCAGATTTCTAACAGAAAAATAACTTTTCTTCCAAATATATGTTTTTGATTTTTACTAATCAAATAATCCGCAGTCCTTTCAGATTGCGGATTTTGTTGTATGGTCTTTATTTAACTAACTTCAAATTAAATTGCAAAAAATAAAGCTAAGCTTAAGAATAATCAAATTGCTCAAAAGAAGAAAATCAAAGATTTTCACAAACTAATGTGTTCTAATATAAAGCTTAAAATTATTATAAAATCTTATGTGACTTATGTGTTAAAAAAAACTCTTAAGTCTGTTAACTTTTAATAAAGTATCAAAATCTTTTGTGACTTTCTGGTTAATTAAAAGCCTTATTAATCTATAAAAGTTAACACATTAGTCACATAGGTTTAGTTTGATTAAATATTTAAAAGATCACATAAGAAGAAAATCAAAGATTTTCATAGACTAATGTGTTCTGATATAAAGCTTAAAATTATTATAAAATCTTATGTGACTTATGTGTTAAAAAAAACTCTTACGCCTGTTAACTTTTAATAAAATTTCAAAATCAGGTTAAAAGATCAGTGATTAAAAAATATAATCCGTACTCAGGAAATTAGAATCATGATCTCTTACAATCGTGTTCAGGAGATTTTTATTAGAATCTGTAACTTTTGCAGCAACCAGAGAACGGATTGAGAACGAACGAAGCGCATCAAAAACAGAAAGCGTTCCTTCTGCACTGTCTTTTCTTCCGGTGAACGGGAAAACGTCCGGTCCGCGCTGAGCCTGACAATTGATATTCACACGGCTTACCAGATTCACAAAAGGATCAATTAATTTTGAAACTTCCATAGCATCTTCACTGAAAATACTTACCTGCATTCCGTGATCTGCATTTACCTGATAATCGATAGGCTCTCCAATATCGTCAAAAGGAACCACCGGAATTACAGGTCCGAACTGCTCTTCATGATACAATTTCATCTCATGATTTACAGGATAAACCACTGCCGGAAACACGAAAGATTCTTCCGTAAAGCCGCCGTTATCATTTAAGACTTTTGCTCCTTTGGATAACGCATCATCTATACATTCTTTCAGATAAGAAGGCTTATTGACTTCCGGAAGAGGAGTTATTTTCACGTCTTTTTCCCAAGGAAGTCCCGGTTTCATGGCAGAAACGGCTTCGGTTAATTTGCGGCTAAATTCTTCTGCCACCTCTTTCTGAACGAAAATTAATTTCAAAGCGGTACATCGTTGTCCGTTAAAAGACAGGGAGCCTAAAATACATTCGCTCACGGCAACATCCAGATTCGCATGTTTTGTAACGATTGCTGCATTTTTTGCATCCAGACTTAAAATCGCTCTTAAACGATTAACTTTCGGATGCAGTTTTTTCAGCCCGTTCGCAACTTTACTCGATCCGATGAATGCAAGAACATTCACCTTTCCGCTTTCCATGATCGGTGTGATGATTTCCGAACCTTTTCCGTACAACGTATTTACCGTTCCTTTCGGGAAAGCTTCTTTAAAAGCATTTAATAAAGGATAATGCGCTAAGACACCATGTTTTGGAAGTTTAAACAGAATGGTATTTCCCATGATTAAAGCCGGAATCAGCGTCGTAAAGATTTCATTTAAAGGATAGTTGAAAGGTCCCATACTTAACACCACGCCAAGCGGCGCTCTTCGAATCTGGGCAATCGTTCCTTCCGCCTGCTGAAAACGGGAAGATTCTCTGTCCAGATCTTTCAGTGCATCAATTGTCTGGTTGATATAATCTACCGTTCTGTCGAATTCTTTGGTGGAATCTGCCAATGTTTTCCCAATCTCCCACATCAGCAATCTGATCACAAGATCTCTCTGCTGAATCATTAAGTATACAAATTTCTGCATACATTTTATTCTCCCTTCCACCGACATTGTTGGCCACTCTCCCAGTCCGTTGTCATACGCTTTTACGCAGGCATCCAAAACTTTCATGGCTTCATCGGGACCGATATTCGGGATGCTTCCCAGCAGTTTTCTCTCCAGACCATGTTCTGTACGAATACAGACAGGGGAATAAATATGCTGCACATCGCCGTTCCATTCTACCAGTTCTCCATTAAGAAGGTATTCCCGCTGATGAATTTCGGGAACTTTATATTCTTCCGGGATTTCGTTTTCGGATTTGAATATTTCATGAAATGACGGGTTATTTTCTGAACTCATAAATCTTCTATTTTTTTAATATGGTAAGGTTAAAATTTGTCTATACTAAAGGTAGATCTAAAAATTGGTTTTAAAATACTCCGTGTAATAGATTTGCTCTATTTAAAACAAAAATTAACATTCAGCCCCTGAAAAAAGAATAATTTTGCCAGACATTCAAACCATCTAAAAAATGAAATTCATGTATTCAAAATTATTTTCCGGTGCGCTGTTACTTTTGGCGGTGTTTACTTTTGCACAAAATTCAAAGTCTGGCAATACCGTTTTGGCAGGAGGAAAACCAGTTCATACCTACGCGAAATTGCCCGCTGTCAGCAAAATGGCTCCCAACTTCACCCTTACCGACGTTACCATGAAAGAGCAGACTCTGGAGTCTTATAAAGGAAAATACATGATCCTGAATATCTTTCCAAGTGTAGATACAGGAGTCTGTTCAGCTTCTGTGCGTCATTTCAATGAAGATGCGGCAAATCTTCCGAACACACTGGTTTTGTGTATTTCTAAAGACCTTCCGTTTGCACAGAAAAGATTCTGCGGTGCAGAAGGAATTAAAAATGTTGTGATGCTTTCAGATTTCCGTTCAGATTTCGGAAAAAAATATGGTGTGGAACTTACCGATTCTGCTATGAAAGGATTATTGAGCAGAGCAGTTGTTGTAATTGATCCTTCAGGAAAAATCGTATATGAAGAACAGGTAGAAGATATTTCTCACGAACCGAATTATGAAGCGGCGATCGCTGCTGTGAAAAAATAAGACTGAAAGACTTTTGATTAACCACAAAAGCCACAAAAGATTTTGATGTTTTATTAAAGTTAACAAGCGTAAGAATAAAAGCTCACAACAGTTTTTAAAAATCTTTGATTTTTATGCTTTTGGGAACTTAAATTATTCTAAAAATCAGCTTTATCATTATCTTTTGTACCTTTTGTGGTTAAATTCTTCTGTCATTCATAATGAAATTTTGCGAAGCATTATGCAATGAAGAATCTCTTAAAAATGATGGTTTTACGGGTTGAAAATGTAAGCACTTTTTTAACCACAAAAGCCACAAAAGATTTTGATGTTTTATTAAAGTTAACAAGCGTAAGAATAAAAGAACACAACAGTTTTTAAAAATCTTTGATTTTTATGCTTTTGAGGACTTTAATTATTCTGAAATTTGGCTTTATCATTATCTTTTGTACCTTTTGTGGTTAAATTTCCCTGTCATTCTGAATGAAATTTTGCGAAGCATTATGCAGTGAAGAATCTCTTAATATGAAGTAATTTAAGATTTCTCAGCTTAACTTCGTTGCGCTCAAAATGACAGCCATATCAATTAAAAATTTTTGATTAGCATAGTTCTTTTTGCTATTACACTAAAAAATTATTTCGTCTTCACCAAAATCACTCCGTTTTTTCCTTTCTCACCATAAATTGCAGTTGCTGAAGCTCCCTTCAAAATATTCATTGTTTTTATGGACTTCTGGTCTAATTTCCGGAACTTTTTTTCGCTGATGATCTTTCCGTCCAAAACGTACAAAGGTCTGTAATCATCAATTTTAACGGAATGAATGCCTCCGAGAATCAGCCTGTCCGACTGAACTGTATCTTTTATCTTTACACCAGAAGTCATTCCTCTTAATTGAGCTACCGATTCTTTAGCCACATGTTCTTCAGAAGTTACTGTTGTAATACCGGTAACAATCTGTTTACATTCTTTCTTAGTAGTAAATCCTGTGAGAACAATTCCATCGGTTCTTTCCCTGTTTATAGTATCTTTCGCTGTAGTCTTCTGTGCATTCAGTGCGACAAAGCCCGCTGTTGTAAAAACAAAGCCTACTGCAAATTTGGTAAGGAGCGAATTGAGGTAAGAATAATGCAGATCTCTGTCGAGTTGAGATTCGTTGAAATTTCCGCAGATATTTTCTGATGTGTTAGAAAAAGCATTGATGATTTCTTCATCCGAAGCGTTCGTAAAATCTCTCACCGTCTTTGAGCAGACTGCGCAAAATCGCCCTTTGTCTTCGGGTGTCATCATTTCCCAGTTTTCGTGACATGGTTTTGGTATCGTTATTTTCATATTGATCTTTTTTATAAAGATGCATGATCGGCTAAAAAGGTTGGAAAGTAAACTGATATTTTTAAAACTGACCACAATTTTTATTAATTACAAACCAAAGGTTTAACGGAGTCAAAAGTAATAAAAAGGTGGAACTAATAATTTAAGCTTGAATGCAACATATCAATCTACTCAAAAAAATTCACGATATTTCGGAACTTAAAAACAGGACAATTATTTATTGATTTTTAATTACCATGAAGGAAGAAAATATAGAACGGCTTAATTCTCTGTTTTCCAATTTAAAAACGGAAGAACAAAAACTGCAGGAAAGTCTTGCCAAGAAGAAAAGCGAGGAAGATATGTTTATTGAAGGGTTCAGAACGCTGAGTAAAAACCTCATCGAACCCAAAATGCAGGAATTCAGAAGGATGCTGAGAGAAAACGGATTTGGCTGTAAAGTAACTTTTAATGAAGAAAATAAAAACGGTTTGGGCGTCAATTCACAAACCCATATGAAACTTCAGATTTCCAGAAATGTGGAATCTAATTTTTATGCGAATGATAAATTTCCGCACATCATGTTCGTTGCCGATAAAAATCTGAAACGCATCGGAATTCATCAGGACACCATTTTTCAGAACGGAACAGGAACCGCTGCTTTTAAGGAGCAGAAATATACTCTGGAAACAATTACCGAAGAAAATATTGAAAAAGAAATTTTAGAATCGATTGAGAATATACTCATGAACAGATAGAATAAACTGCCTGTTAATTATTTTATCATAAATCTTCTACAGGCTCAGTGTTACACCGTTGAAAATAACAGTCTGCACCAAAGATGTCATGCTGAGCTTGTGGAAGGATCTTTTTACTTAAAAAATACTCTAAAAATTTTTAGTATACCAGAAAACAAGTGCCGTAAACATAAAGGTGAGAATAAACCAGACAAATGCTGTCACTATAATTCCTGCCACACCATACAGAATAATACTGAAGGTTTTATTCGCGGTTCCTGAATTTTTCAACAGCGTATAAGTTTCGCCTTTAAAGAAACGAACCGCTAAAACCCCAAGAATACCGATACAGGCAACCGTAGAAAACAACATTCCCATTAAAGGCTCGAAAACAGATCCGCAAGCTAAAAAAATACTCAGCATATATTAATTATTTACATTCAGGTGAAAATATCTCGGATCAGGATATTGAAATTCAAAATTCAGCTCTTCTTTTAATTTTGCAGGGGAAATTATTCTTCCTGTGGTTCTTCTTTCTCCTTCATAAGCCAGATTTTTCTGCGCGTTGATGATTTCTTCTTTGTTGGGATGAATCGGCGCAACAATATTATAAACTTTAGCCTGAGACTTCTGGCCTAACATTTTTTCAACAACCGAACAGATGTCTTCATAATGAATATGATTCACCAACTGATCCGGATGGGATATATTATAATTTTTCAGCAGTCTTTCGCCGCCCATTAAACCGCCCAGTCTAAGAATATTGGTCTGAGGAAATTTCTCCAGAATAAAGCTTTCGCTTTCCACTTCCGCTGCCGGAAGATCATCCTCTGTAAATTCTTTTTCGATATCCGGATAAACGCCTGTGGAACTTGTATAAAAAATCTGACGGTTAAAATCTCCTATAAAACGAAGCAGGTTTTCCCTTTTTTCCGTCATCGGAATCCTGGAGCCTCTGAGTCCCGAAAAAGGAACGGCAACAATAATAGCGTCCAGTTCGGAAGCTATTTTCCACGGTTTCATGTCAGCATCAGTTTCATCTGGAAATTTTACAAGATCCGCATGATATCCTTTAGCGTTCAGAACATCCAGTTTTGATTCTGTTGTAGTGGTCGCAAAAATTTCATAGTTTTTAGACAGATGCTCCGCCAAATGATTTCCCAGCCAGCCACAACCGATGATCCCGACTTTCTTCATATTTTTTATTTGCCGAAAATTACAATTTTATTATGGTTTTTCAGCGCTGAAAATTGTAAAAAACAAGCTAAATATGATTACTTTCTTTAACCGCAAAAGGCACAAAAGATAATGATAAAGTTGATTTTCAGAATAATAAAAGCCCTCAAAAGCATAAAAATCAAAGATTTTCATAAACTAATGTGTTCTTATATAAAACTTAGAATTATTTTAAAATCTTATGTGACTTAAGTGTTTAAAAACTTTTCAACCTGCAAAGCTGTTATTTTAAGCGAAACGAAGTGGAGCCGAAAAATCTCAAACAACTGCATTTTAAGAGATTCTTCGTTTCACAATGCTTCGTAAAATTCCATTCAGAATGACAGAGGAATTTAACTATTTCAAAATATAACACATTAGTCACATAAGTTTAGTTTAATGAAATATTTAAAAGATCACATAAGAAGAAAATCAAAGATTTTCATAAACTAATGTGTTCTTATATAAAACTTAGAATTATTTTAAAATCTTATGTGACTTAAGTGTTTAAAAACTTTTCAACCTGCAAAGCTGTCATTTTGAGCGAAACGAAGTGGAGTCGAAAAATCTAAAAACAACTGCATCTTGATAGATTCATGATTTCATAATGCTGCACAAAATTCCATTCAGAATGACAGGATTTTTAAATATAACACTTAAGTCACATAAGTTTAGTTTAATGAAGTATTTAGAAGATCACATAAGAAGAAAATCAAAGATTTTCACCCCTGCTTCATCTAAAAGCTGACAAGAAGATAAAATTTGTTTTATCGTGAACAATTTCATCCTTCAAAAATATCATTTTACTGAGGAAAAACAATTTTTACTTTACAAATAAATCTTTGCAGGTATACCGAAGCTTTTTGTTATTGATGCTTACTCTTCCGTTATATTCGTAGAGAGAAGCCGAATCGAAATGTACTGCAATTTTATGAATCTCAATTTCAAGATCTACATTATGGCTGTTCGAAAATCTTAAGATCTGTTTTTTCTGGTTGCCCAATGAATCTGTAATCTTTTTATTCTCGCTTAATTTTACGGTATCTTCATAGACTCTGTAATTTTTTTTCCATCCCTGAAATTCATCAAGCCTGATGTAGAACAATGAATCATTGATCCTTTTTACAGAAAACAGATCATACATACAGTGCATCGTAAGATCGGTCAGGTTTTCTTTGTTATTAAAACTGCTGTTTAGATAATCCCACTCGTCCTTTTTCACCTCATGATCTTTTTTACAGGAAACCAGAGCCAGAAATAGAAAAATGTAAAATATTTTATTCATAACCTCAGTTCGGAATAAGAAATAAATTTAAACAATAGATTTATAGTATTATATTAATTTATCCCAAAGAAAAACAAAAGATTTTTTTACTTATTAAAATTTTGTAAGCTAAACAAAGG
>NZ_JBBCQL010000004.1:0-52346 GCF_037149975.1 Chryseobacterium sp. VD8
ACAACTACTCCTGTATCTGCCACTTTCAACGTTCCGACAACTGCTTATAACGGACCTGCAACTACTAAGATGAGAGTTGCATTACAATTCAGCTCTTCTCCGGTAATGTGTACAAGTTATACATATGGAGAGGTTGAAGATTACGCAGTAAAATTAATTCAGCCAATTGCTTGTACAAGTAATGCTCCATTAAACTTATCGGTTACAAATATTACAGCAACTTCTGCATATTTAACATGGGATCCTGCAACGGGGGCAACTTATGTTTTACAATACAGACAGGTAGGTTCTCCGACTTGGATTACAGTTCCTTTAACAACGAATGCTTATACACTGAGCAACCTTCTTGAACAGACTCAATATGAGGTTCAGGTAGCTTATGTTTGTTCGGGAACTACGGGAACATTTACTGCTCCTTTGCAATTCACGACTCCGGCGGTTACATATTGTAATATTACTTCTACGAATAATACCAATGGATATATTTCTAACGTAACGGTAGCTCCAGTGAGTTCTTACGTAATGAGTAACAATTCAGGAGCGAATTCATATACGAATTATTCTCCTGATCCTACCAAATTGATAACATTGGTTCGTAATACTGCCAATAACTCAATTTCTGTTTCTAAATCTTGGTTAACAACTACTCAGTCTTCACTGGCAGTTGGAGCTTGGATTGATTTCAACAGAAACGGTATCTTTGAAGCTGCAGAAAGAGTAATTAATACTACTGCAAGTACAACCACTCCTATTACAGCTACATTTACAGTTCCTACAACTTCTTACAATGGTCCGTTAACACTTAGAATGAGAGTTATTTTCTCTACTTCTACAATTACAGATCCTTGTGCAACGGTTGCGAACGGAGAAATCGAAGATTATGCGGTTAAGATTATTGATCTTGCGGCTTGTACAACGGCTCCTCCAACACCGATAGTGGTTTCAAACGTTACAGCTTCTACAGCTTTGGTTTCTTGGATCAATACTACGGGAGCAACTTATACATTAAGATACAGAACAGGTAGTGGTGCTTGGACGGTAATTGCTGCTCCGGTAACCAACCCGTACACTATTATAAACTTAAATGCTTCCACTACTTACGAAGTACAGGTTGCAACTATTTGTGGTGGCGTTACAGGGGCTTGGTCTGCTTCTACTTATTTTACAACTCCTGCAATTTCATATTGTAATTCAGGAACTGCGACAGTAACTGACGGATACATTAATAATATTACTGTTACAGGTACTAATACACCGATGATGTCTAACAACTCCGGAGCTAGTACTTACACAGATTATTCTAATGATCCTACTAAGATCATTACTTTGGCTCGTAACTCTACAGGTAACGTACTTTCTGTAGGAAGAACGATCTTATCAAGCACATATTCTACTTATGCTTGGATTGATTTTAACGGAGATGGAATTTTTAATAACAATCCTACTACAGTTGCCGGTGGAGAAAGAATAATGAACTTAGGTTATTCTTCCACAACACCTGTTACTGCTAATTTCGCTGTTCCTGCCGGAGCTTACTCTGGTACGAATAAAGTAAAAATGCGTGTGATTGTTTATTATTTGACACCTACCGATGCTTGTTCACCTCTTACAAGTAATGGCGAGGTAGAAGACTATCAGGTTCAGTTTGTAGATATCCAGCCATGTACTACGGCTGCACCTACAGGTATTACAATATCAAATATTGCAGCTACTACAGCTACAGTATCTTGGATCTCTTCTACTGGGGCAACTTATTTGGTAAGATGGAGAACTACCAACCCTGTGGGAACTTGGAATACATCTCCTGTAGTTACAGGAAACCTTTATAATATTACAGGGCTTACTGAACAAACTGCTTATGAAGTACAGGTAGCTACAATTTGTGGTGGAGTTCAAGGACCTTGGTCTAACTCTGTACTTTTCACAACTACTCCGATTACTTATTGTAATATGACGGGTACAGGAACGACTGACTTTATTTCAAATGTGACAATAACTTCAGTGAATCCGGGTATTCCTCCAATGAGCAATACTTCTGTACAGACAAACTACATCAGCTATACCACTCCGGCTACATTGGTAAATCTGGAAATAGGTTCTACAAATAACCAGATTTCAGTAGCTAAAGGCGGGGCACAAAATGATGCAGTTTCAGCTTGGATCGATTTTAACAGAAACGGAGTATTTGAAACTACAGAGCAGATTATGGCGTCTGCGGCAAGTACTACAACTCCTGTTACAGCATTATTCAGCGTTCCTTCAACAGCATATAACGGGCCTTTAACAACTACAATGAGAGTTGTTCTTAAACGTACAAGTGCACCTGTTATGTGTCAGAATGCAGTGAATGGTGAAGTCGAAGATTATGCGGTGAAATTGAGACCTTGTTCTACAACAGCACCTACTAATTTAGCATTTAACACAATTACTCATACTTCTGCGAATGTTACATGGACTGTGCCTGCAGGTGGTCTTACATTTATTGTAAGATACAGAGTGGCAGGAACAAGTACATGGACTCAGGTTGTAGTATCAACTTTAACAGGTAACCCACCATTGGCTTTAACCGGTTTAACACCTGCTACGACTTATGAAGTACAGATAGCAGGAAGTTGTGGAACAACTCCGGGTACATTTACACCTACACAGACATTCACTACAAGATGTGATCCTACACCTCCGAATGTTACAATAGGAACTGTAACTACCAACTCAGCCGTAGTAACATGGGCTCCTGTTGTACCAAGTGCTACTTATGTAATCAGATACAGAATTGTAGGTACAGCAACATGGGCTACAATCAACGTTACTGCAGCACCATTAAATACATATACACTTACAGGTTTAAGCCCGTATACGACTTATGAAGTACAGGTGGCGAATATCTGTAATGGAGAAACTACTGTAAATCCATGGTCTAATCCTAAAGTGTTTACTACGGAAAGAACGTGTCAGTTACCTCCTCCGGGACTTACCATTACAGCAATTACTCCTACAACGGCGCAGGTAACATGGGATCCTTTCCCGGGTGCTACTTATATCCTGAGATACAGAAAAGTAGGTATTCCGAGCTGGACAATGGTACCATCGAATACAAATACGATTACCCTTACAGGTTTATTAGAGTTAACACAGTATGAAATGCAGGTAGCAAACGTTTGTAACGGAACTCCGGGTACATATACACTGCCTTATTTCTTCACGACGCCAACAATTGTTTACTGTCAGATGGCATCTACCGGAACAACAACTTCAGAGTACATCTCTAAAGTAACGGTAACGCCAAATGGTAAACCTCAGATGACGAATACTTCCGTAGGATCTAATTATACAGATTATACAGGAGTTCCGGCTAAATTTATTGAACTGATTCAGGGGTCTTCCGACAATAAAATCGTAATTGATAAAAAACTGTCAGGAAACAATAAAGCAGGAGTTGCAGTATGGATCGATTTCAACAGAAACGGATATTTCGATATCAACGAAAGAATCCTTGCTGACGGACCAAACAGTAATCCAACTGCGAGCACCACATTTACGGTACCTGCAGATGCGTTCATCAGTCTGGTAGACTACAAATATGTAGTAATGAGAGTAGCAATGGGCAAAGATGTTATTCCTGTAAATTGTACCAACTTCCCGAATGGCGAAGTAGAAGATTACACGGTAAGAATTTCTAAGCTTCCTGTTGCTAATTCAATTAATCAAACAGATGTCATGATTTATCCGAATCCGGTGAGTTCTGTACTGTATGTGAAAAATATCAGCAAAAAAGCGAATTATAAGATCTACAGTTCAGCAGGACAATTGGTATCAAGCGGTATTATCCTGAATAATAAGATTGATGTACACAATTTAATAAATGGACTTTATGTGATAGATATTTTGGATGGAAATACTATTTCTGTTCAGAAGAAATTTGTCAAAGAATAATACATTTAATCATTAATCAACTTAAGCAGGCTCTCAGAAATGAGAGCCTGTTTTTTTATGTGAGAAACAGAAAGCATTAAAAAACTCGTTAGAAATACATCCAACGAGCTTAATTTTATTCAATATCAAAAACAACTTTTTCGGTTTGTTCCTTGAGGTCTTCAAGATTTGTGTTGTTATAGATAATGCAGTCGGCAATTTTTATTTTCTCTTTTTCCGGCATTTGTTTTTCCATAACAGACTGAACTTCGCGGTAGGTTTTTCCGTCCCGGTCCATCACTCTTTTTATTCTGATATTATCTTCCGCAGTTACCAGTATAGACTTGTAGCATTGCAGGTTTAATTTTAACTCAAACAATAAAGCTGTTTCTTTAAAAACCAGATATTTCGTTTGTCTTTTTACCCAATCCTCAAAATCTGTTCTTACAGCAGGATGAATAATTTTATTTAATCCCTGAAGTAAATCTTTATCGTTAAAAACTTTTTCAGCAACATATTTACGGTTGTAGACTCCGTTTTCATCATAGGCATTATCTCCTAAAAGTTCTTTGATCTTCTGTTTTAAATCATCATTGTCATTCACAATATCTTTTGCCCTGTCATCCGAATAATAAACCGGAAATCCGAACTCTTCAATAAATTTTGCAACTGTAGTTTTTCCGGATCCGATTCCGCCAGTTAAGCCAATGATTTTGGGTGCAGATAAGGGATCAGGTTCTGCTTTCTGAGTTTCTGAATGTAATTCCTCCATAGTTAAAAATTAATATCCAAAAACATCATTAAAACTAAACGTCTCGTCCAATCTCACCCCTTTTTCAGTCATTTTCAGACTTGCCAGTTCGTTGTGTGCGTCATGCTCAAAGAACAACAGATATTCATTATCCACACACTGCTTAAGAAATTTACCCTTTTCTTCTAAAGTTAAAAGAGGTCGGGTATCATAACCCATCACATAAACCTGAGGAATATGTCCCGCTGTCGGAATTAAATCGGCTGCAAAAACAATCGTTTTTTCCTGATACTGAATGACAGGAAGCATTTGTTTTTCGGTATGACCATCAACGAAAATCACATCCATTTTCAAGTCAGGTGCAAAACCGTAATTTCCCGTTGCCGGAAGAGGTAAAAAGTTCAGTTGTCCGCTTTCCTGAATCGGGATAATATTCTCTTTCAGAAAACTCGCTTTTTCTCTGGCATTAGGTTCCGTTGCCCATTTCCAGTGGTTTTCATTCGTCCAGAACTGTGCATTTTTGAAAGCAGGTCTGTAACCTGTTTTATCGTCATTCCATTCAATTGCGCCACCGCAGTGATCGAAGTGAAGGTGAGTAAGGAAAACATCCGTAATGTCTTCTCTTACAAAACCATATTTTTTTAAGTTTTTGTCTAAATTATCGTCTCCCCAAAGCGAATAATGACTGAAAAATTTATCGTCCTGCTTATTTCCTAAACCGCAGTCAATTAAAATTAATTTTTTTCCGTCTTCCACAAGAAGAGAACGTGTTCCCAGCTCAATTAAGTTTCTTTCGTCTGCAGGATTGGTTTTTTCCCACAGACTCTTTGGGACGACTCCGAACATCGCTCCGCCGTCGAGCTTAAATTTTCCGCATTGTATTGGATATAGCTTCATATAATATTGAGTTTTTTATAATGTTATTTATTTTTTATTTAAGTCAAAAATCAGAAAAGTTCTCCCGGGTTTTTAGGCATTGAAATGTTGAGGTGCTTATAAGCTTTTTCCGTTACTTCACGGCCTCTAGGCGTTCTGATGATAAATCCTTCCTGAATTAAAAAAGGCTCATAAACTTCCTCCAGAGTTTCCGGATTTTCTGCAATAGATGTTGCCAAAGCCGAAATTCCCACGGGTTTTCCTTTAAAATTTTCGATCATCACGCGCATGATTTTGTTATCCATTTCGTCCAGACCAAATTCATCAACGTTTAAAGAATCCAAAGCATATTTTGTAATGTTGATTTCTATTTCCCCGTTTCCTTTTATTTCTGCAAAATCGCGGACTCTTCTTAAAAGTGCATTGGCAATTCTCGGTGTTCCACGGCTTCTTCTGGCAATTTCAATTGCGGCATCTTCATAGATTTTTACGCCCAGAACTCTTGCACTTCGGATAATAATCATCGACAAACGTTCAATGGTATAATATTCCAGCCTGCTTTGGATCCCGAATCTTGCCAGCATCGGTTTGGTAAGCATTCCGCTTCGTGTTGTTGCTCCCACCAAAGTAAAAGGATTCAAGCCGATCTGTACGCTTCGTGCATTCGGACCGGTTTCAAGCATGATGTCGATTTTATAATCTTCCATCGCAGAATACAGATATTCTTCCACAACAGGAGAAAGACGGTGGATTTCATCAATGAAAAGCACATCATTTTCTTCCAGATTGGTTAATAAACCGGCTAAACTTCCGGGCTTGTCCAGAACAGGTCCTGAAGTAATCTTGCAGTTTACTCCAAGTTCATTAGCGATAATATTGGCAAGAGTAGTCTTTCCCAAGCCGGGAGGACCGTGCAAAAGAACATGATCCAAAGCTCCGCCACGTCTTTTGGCAGCCGTCACGAAAACTTCGAGATTTTCCAATGTTTTTCTTTGTCCGGCAAAATCTTTAAAACTCTGGGGACGAATCTGTTCTTCCTGCGCAAGTTCTTCGCGGGAATAATTGTCTTTATCTGGATGTAAAAAATCGGGCATTAATTCAATTTCATTTACCGTAAAGATAGGAAAATTGAGGTAAAAATTAAGGTTGAGGCTGAGATTAATTTTAGCGTAATTCTGAGCTTTAAGTAAAGATTAAGGGCAAGTGTATTTGTGATTTACAATATTGATATATTTTAAGTATTTTTGAGAGGCAAATAGTAATAACAAATGATAAAAGATTTTACTGAGATGCCCGTTTGGCAAAAGGCAATGGATATTGCTGAAAAATGTTTTAATATGTCTGAAAATTTACCGAAAAAAGAAGACTATGCATTGACTTCACAATTAAGAAGATCAGCGGAAAGTATTTCAGCAAATATTGCTGAAGGTTTTGGGAGAAGAACAGCGAAAGATAAAAGCAGGTTTTATGATATTTCCAGAGGATCTGCATTTGAAACTAAAAGCCATTTGATATACGGAAGCCGGGTAAAATATTTTTCAGAAAATGAGTGCTTAGAAATAAAAAATTTAATTAATGAAGTTGTACATGATTTAAATAAGATAACAAACCATTTAAGCAGAATTCATCCTTAATCTAAGCCTCAATCTTAATCTTATAGTAATGAAACTAATTGGTCCTTTCAAGCAGGTGGTAACACTTGCAAACCTTCCTTTAAGAGGAAAAATTTCAGACGAACAACTTGAGATCATTCCCGATGGAGGAATTTTAATCGATAATAATAAAATCAAAAAGGTCGGAAATTTTGATATATTAAAATCTGAAAACCAGAATATAGAAATTGAAACGGTAGAAGGAGAGCAGATTGTTCTTCCAGCTTTTGTAGATTCCCACACGCATATTTGCTTTGGCGGAAACCGTGCGAATGATTTTGCCATGCGTAATGCAGGAAAAACATACCTCGAAATTGCGGAAAGCGGAGGCGGAATCTGGAGTTCGGTACAGCATACGAGAAATGCTTCGGAGGAGGAATTGTTAAAAACTATGCTGGAAAGAATTTACTTTTTAATTTCACTTGGAATTACCACTATTGAAGTAAAAAGCGGGTACGGTCTGGATGTGGAAAACGAGCTGAAAATGCTTCGCATCATTAAAAAAGCGCAGGAAAAGACGAAAGCCACTTTGGTTTCGACCTGTCTTGCCGCACATCTGAAGCCAAGAGATTTTGAAGGAAGCAATGAAGACTATTTACAATATATTGTAAATGAAATTTTACCGAAAGTAAAAGAAGAGGATTTGGCAAAGCGCGTAGATATTTTCATTGAAAAATCTGCATTTCAGCCTGAAGAAAGCAAAAACTTTTTGTTAAAAGCTAAAGAATTAGGTTTTGAAATTACAGTTCATGCCGATCAGTTTACTCCGGGAAGTTCAAGAATTGCAGTTGAAGTGGGGGCAAAATCTGCCGATCATCTGGAAGCTACTATTGATGACGATATTGAATTTTTAGCCAAATCCGATACAGTGGCAACCGCTTTACCCGGTGCAAGTTTAGGATTGGGAGAAAAGTTTACGCCGGCGAGAAAATTATTAAACGCAGGAGCGATTGTAGCGATCGCAAGTGACTGGAATCCAGGTTCTGCGCCGATGGGAAATTTAATTACGCAGGCTTCCATTCTGGCAACATTTGAAAAATTAACGACAGCAGAAGTGTTAGCGGGAATTACTTTCCGATCGGCTTTTGCGCT
This sequence comes from Chryseobacterium sp. VD8, assembly GCF_037149975.1. NCBI lineage: Bacteria > Pseudomonadati > Bacteroidota > Flavobacteriia > Flavobacteriales > Weeksellaceae > Chryseobacterium > Chryseobacterium sp. VD8. The sequence continues at coordinate 8,284 of NZ_JBBCQL010000004.1, forward strand.
TGGTCTGGAAGACAGAGGAAGATTAACCGAAGGACAAAAAGCAGATTTTGTGACTTTTAAAACCAATAATTTCCAGAATGTTCTTTATAATCAGGGAAGCTTGAAAGCGGACAAGGTTTATATTGATGGTAAATTATTATAAAAACTTTGCCATGCTGAAAGGAATTAAAAATCTTGTAATTTATTTCGTACTTCTTATAATATCATTAAACGTACTTTCTATCTTGCAAGCTCTTTGGGTTAATATTGGAAATATAAAAACCGGAGGACAGTTTTTGAATCTTATATATTCAGGGTTTGTTTTTGTAAGTTTTCTTTTATTAATATTGATATCTTTTTATTTCTTAATAAGATGTATGTTTAGTATTTTCCAAATAATAAAAAGTGCATTCATAAATTTAGTTGGCAGGATTAAATAATTAAATTATAAAGCTAAAAATTAAGGTTAGATGAAAAAGATAATCATTAATTTCCTATTGATTTTAGTATCAATAATATTATTTATTTTTCTGTCTTTTGTTGGCGTCTTTGCAATTTTTACTGAGAAAATAGAAAGCAATTCCAATAATATTTTAAATGCAGCGATTTTAATAATTTGGTTAATTGTATTTATTTTAATAATATATTTTATCATTAAATTCCTCATAAGTATTTATAGGTATAAAGAATAACAAAATCACAAAACATAAATTAGTATGAATAATATTTGGCAGGGAAGATTAGACGGAGAAGAACTTCTTTTCCACAGAATATTTCAGAGGGTGAAAGAAGAAAATAACTACGATCTTGTTTCACCTAAAGATTTCGTTTTACATGGATTTGCTGTAGATGAAGGCGTTAGGAGAAATAAAGGAAGACAGGGCGCAAAAGATGCTCCGGATATTATCCGTAAAAATATGTCGAATTTTCCTGTAATCCGTCCTGATTTTTCTTTGCTGGATTTTGGAAATATTACATGTGATGACTGGAATTTAGAAAATACGCAAAACAGTCTTGCCAAAAATGTTTCCAAAGTGTTGCTGAAAGGAGGGAGATCTGTAGTTTTAGGCGGAGGTCATGAAGTGACTTATGCGCATTATTTAGGCTTAAAAACAGCTTATCCCGAACAGAAGATAGGAATCATTAATATTGATGCTCATTTTGATAACAGACAGCCTGAAAATGGAGTAGGAGCGAGTTCCGGAACCGGATTCTGGCAAATTGCTCAGGAAGGCGAAATTCATTCGCTGCATATCGGAATTCAGAGAAATTCAAATACTTTGAAATTATTTGATACCGCCCATCAGTACGGAATGAAATATATTCTTGCCGATGAACTTTTCTTTGAAAATTTACCTTCTGTTTACCAAAGAATAAATGATCTTCTCGACAGTGTAGACTATCTTTATCTTACGATTTGCATGGATGTTTTTAATGCTTCTATTGCTCCGGGAGTTTCCGCATCTGCTTACAACGGTATTTTTGCCGATGCGACATTTATGCATTTTTACAGACATATTCTGAAAAGTGAAAAACTTTTGGCACTCGACGTCGCAGAGGTAAATCCTCAGTTGGACATACAGGACAGAACTGCAAGATTAGCCGCAACACTTATGAATGAGTGGTTTATGATTTAACATAAAAATTAACAATATTCCGATAGAAAAAATCATTATTTTATATAACCCGAAGGAACAGGATTTGTTGCTTCCAAGATGCTTGAAGAAAAGCATTAATTAAATTCGGCAAAGACTGAATTTAAAAACAGAAATTATAGTATGGAACAATTAATTGAAAATAAACTTATCAAAGCAGATAAGGCATTTTCAGAATGGAGAAAAGTACCATTCGAAGACAGACAGAAACTCATTGCTAAAGCAGCGGAAATCTTAAAAAACAATTCTGAAAAATTTGGAACGATCATTACTCAGGAAATGAACAAACCTATTTCAGAGTCTATTGCTGAGGTTGAAAAATGTGCTTTAATGATGAATTATTATGCAGATGTTGAAAATATTTTAAAACCAGAGAAAATCGAGTCCGAATTTTCTTATTCTGAAGTTCATTATGTTCCAAAAGGGGTAATTTTAGGAGTAATGCCATGGAATTTTCCTTTCTGGCAGGTCTTGAGATTTGCCGTTCCTGCCATTTTAGCTGGAAATACCGTTGTGTTAAAACATGCTTCAATTTGTTTCGGAAGCGGAAATGCGATCGAAGAAGTACTTTTGGAAGCCGGATTTCCGGAAGGGATTTTCCAGAATCTTGAGGTAAGTCATAAAGAAGTAAAAGGAATTCTCGAACATGATGCTGTAAAAGGAGTCAGTCTTACAGGAAGCGGAAAAGCGGGTGGAGAAGTGGCTTCTATTGCAGGACTAAATATCAAAAAATCATTGCTTGAACTTGGCGGAAGTGATGCTTTTATTGTACTGGATGACGGAGATCTGGATGAAGCGGCAAAAGCAGGGGTAAAATCAAGACTTCAGAATTGCGGACAAACCTGTACCGCGGCGAAAAGATTTATCATTGATGAAAAAATTGAAGATGCCTTTCTTCCTATATTTATTGAAGAATATAAAAAATATGAGGTTGGAGATCCGATGGATAAAGAAACTAAAATTGCCGGAATGGCGAGACCGGATCTTGCGGATGAACTGGAAAAACAGTTTCAGAAAGCACTGGAACACGGAGCTGAAATCATTCTTCCTCTGGAAAGAATTTCTGAAAATGAGTTCAGACCGGGTTTAATTCGTGTGAAGGAAGGAAATCCTATTTTACTGGAAGAGCTTTTCGGACCTCTTGGAATGGTGATGATTGCTAAAACTGATGAAGAAGCTCTAAAAATGGCGAATGATATTCCTTTCGGGCTTTCTAATTCCGTATGGACAAAAGATCAGTCACGACAGTTATTTTTTATTGAAAACCTTGAATCTGGAACCGTTAATATCAATAGAATGACGAGTTCTGATCCGCGTTTTCCATTCGGAGGATCAAAAGCTTCAGGTTACGGAACAGAACTTTCTTTATTGGCTTTACGGGAATTCGTAACAGCAAGAACTGTGGTTGGAAATTATGAGTAAAGAAGGAAGTTGGAAGAGGGGAGATGGAAGATAGAAGTTTATGAAAGTGTTGCTTAATTAACGTTCAATATTTATTCTTTCCGCTTTTGGCTCATAAAAAAAAACTCACGAAGATCTTTCGTGAGTTTTTTTTTATGATGACTTTGTTTAAATTAAACTGTCGTTAATCTTAAGGTATTTGTTTTTCCGCCTTCGTAAGATGGAGTTGCATTGATGTTGATTACAAAGTCTCCAGCCTCGATATATCCGTAGTTATGTGTCAGCATATTTACCTGGATAATCGTTTCATCAGTAGATTTCTTCATATCGTAATAATAGGCGTGAACTCCCCAAAGAAGGTTCAGCATGGTAATAACTCTCTTGTTTCCACTATATACGATGATGTGTGAATTGGGTCTGTGTGCAGAAAGCTGGAACGCTGTATATCCTGAACTCGTTAAGGTAACAATCGCAGAAACGTTGGTGGTTTTCGCGATTCTTACTGCTGCAAGACAAACTCTATTGGTGATAAATCGATCATCAATACAGTTGAAATCCTTTTCGATAGGCTCGTTTTTGTGCTGGTAAAAATGGGTTGTTTCAATGTTTTTCACAATTTTAGCCATATTTTCAACTACCTGAACCGGATATCTTCCTACAGAAGTTTCTCCTGAAAGCATTACCGCATCCGCTCCGTCCAATACAGAGTTTGCTACGTCATTTACTTCCGCTCTTGTTGGTGTTAAACTGTTAATCATCGTTTCCATCATTTGCGTAGCGATAATTACCGGCTTGGAATAGAATCTTGCTTTTTCAACCAGCGTTTTCTGGATAGCAGGAACTTCTTCCATCGGAACTTCTACTCCTAAATCTCCACGTGCAACCATTAAACCGTCGCATTCCAATAAAATTTCTTCTATATTTTTTACACCTTCCGGCTTCTCAATTTTCGCAATGATCGGCGTTTTGAATTTTCCGTTCGGATGTTTAGAAATCAATTCTTTAAGATCGATAATATCCTGTGCATGACGAACGAATGAAAGTGCGATCCAGTCTACTTCCTGATCCAGCATGAAATTCGCATCCTGAATATCTTTTTCTGTTAAGGCAGGAAGAGAAACGTTTGTATTGGGAAGGTTTACTCCTTTTTTAGAACTCAATGGTCCCCCTTGAATTGTTTTCGCTTTTACGGTATCTGTAAGGTTGGTTTCAGTTACTTCTAAAACTAATTTACCGTCATCAATAAGAATTCTTTCTCCAACTTTCACATCCTGTGGAAACTGTTGATACGTCATGTACACTTTTGTAGAATCTCCTTCAATTTTTTCATTGGTGAAAGTAAGGATATCTCCCGGATTAAGGTAGGAACCTTCTTTTACAACGCCTACTCTTAGTTTCGGACCCTGTAAATCTCCTAAAATACCAACCGAGAAACCGTATTCTTTATTCAGTTCTCTGATGATTTCGATATTTGAACGAACTAAGTCGTAATCAGCGTGTGAAAAATTGATTCTGAAAATATCAACACCTGCTTTCATTAACCCTAACATTACTTCCTTTGACGATGAAGCCGGACCAAGCGTTGCAATAATTTTTGTTTTCTTTAAATACTTATTCATAATACTGGATAATTTGATAAAGTTCTTCTTCAGAACCTAGTGTATAATCTTGAATTGGAAACACAAGATTTTCAGGGAGCAAAATTACGGAAAAATCAGGAAACTGTTCCGAACTGTGCAAAATATATTGCACTTCTACCTGATTATTTAATAAAAATTTAATGTTTTCTTCTTCCGAGAAGAGCTCTGTCTGTAATTTTTTTTGTTTACTTTCCGAAGATCTGTTCGAAATAAAAGTAAAACAGGTCTTTGTAAACTTGTGGTAAGCCTCAAACCTTGAAAAAAAATAATCATAATACGACCCGTGAAGAATAACATCTTCAATCCTTTTGAATGTAAGATCGTTGTTTTGATTTACTTTGTAGAAAAACTCATGATCGGGTATATTTTTTGCTAATCTTACCAATCCTATGGTAATATCTTCAAATTCTATATCATCAATGTCATAAAGTTTTTGGATTTCCAAGTATATTTTCTTTTTTGTTTAAAATATAAAATGCTCTTTGTGCCGCCTTTTCTTCGGCTTTTTTCTTAGAAGTTTCTGTGGCATTCGCGATTTTTTCTTCTCCCAGCCATACATGACAGCGGAAAACAATCGATTTATTTACCTGAATTTCTTCGCAGGTTTCGTACTTTATATTCAGTTTCTTCTTTTGGCTCCATTCGAGCAGAAGACCTTTGTAGCTTACAATTTTATTTTCCAGCTTGTTAATTTCCGTTGGCGTCAGTAATCTTTCCAGAATGATCTTTTTACAGGTTTCATACTGGAAGTCGAGATAAACAGCACCAATTAAAGCTTCAAATAAATTTCCGGAGATGTTTTCACCTAAAGCTACCACAGAGTTTTGTTTCTGCAGAAGACTGGTAAGTTTTAAATCTTCTCCTAATTTATTAAGATTCTTCCTATTAACAATCTTAGATTTCATCTGCGTCAGATATCCTTCATTGGCTTGAGGATAGGTATGAAACAAATGACAAGAAATAATTGTACCCAAAACAGAATCTCCTAAAAATTCCAGCCTTTCGTAATTGCTGTCTTTGTTTTTAGAAGAATTTTTTAAAGAAAAAGCTTCGCGGTAGAGGGCAACATTTTGTACCTCAGTTCCAAGCATTTTGCTGAGTTCAGTAATGAGAAAATAATCTCTCTCCGTTAATTGTCTTTTTCTTTTTTTGAGAAGGAATTTAGAAAAGTATTTCTGTAACTCCATTCAGTAGATTTAGATTTTCTTAAATAGAACGCAGGCATTGTGCCCACCAAACCCAAAAGTATTACTCATGGCTACTTTTACATCTTTCTTAGCAGCTTCATTGAATGTGAAATTCAGTCTGCTATCGATATTTTCATCATCAGTAAAATGGTTGATGGTAGGAGGAACAATACCATGAATAATAGTTCCCAACGCAGCAATAGCCTCAATAACTCCTGCAGCACCTAAAAGGTGGCCGGTCATTGATTTTGTAGAATTAATCTGAATGTCGAAAGCATGTTCTCCCAATAATTTTGAAATAGCATTGGATTCTGCAATATCTCCTAATGGAGTAGATGTACCATGCATATTGATGTGATCTACTTCATCAGCAGTTAATCCTGCATCTTCCAGACAGTTCTTCATTACAAGATAAGCGCCTAAACCTTCAGGGTGAGGTGCCGTCATGTGATGTGCATCTGCACTCAGACCGCCACCTTTTAATTCTGCGTAAATTGTAGCACCACGTTTTACAGCGTGCTCATATTCTTCAAGAACGATACATCCTGCTCCTTCACCAAGCACAAATCCGTCTCTGTCTTTGTCGAAAGGTCTTGAAGCCGTTTTAGGATCATCATTTCTTGTAGAAAGTGCCATCATTGCATTGAATCCACCGACACCACTTGCTGTAACGGCTGCTTCAGAGCCTCCACATACAATTACATCTGCTTTTCCAAGCTGGATCAGCATTTTGGAATCAATTAAAGCGTTTGCAGAAGATGCGCATGCAGAAACAGTAGTATAATTCGGACCGTGGAATCCATACTCAATAGAAATATGTCCCGGTGTGATGTCTGCAATCATTTTAGGGATGAAGAACGGGTTGAATCTCGGGATTTCCGTGTTTGCCCATCCTAAAACTTCAGTTTCAAAAGTCTCTAAACCTCCGATTCCTGAACCCCAGATTACGCCGACTCTGTTTTTGTCTACATTGTCTTCAATAATTCTTGAGTGCGTTACTGCTTCTCTTGCAGCAACAAGCCCAAGCTGTGTATTCCGATCCATTTTTTTAGCCTCTTTCTTATCGAAATGGTCTAAAGGATTGAAATTTTTAACTTCGCAAGCGAACTTAGTTTTAAAGTTTGTGGCATCAAAAAGAGTAATAGGAGCAGCACCGCTCTCACCTTTTACAAGATTTTCCCAGTATTCTTTTGCATTATTTCCAATTGGTGTTATTGCTCCAAAACCGGTTACAACTACTCTTTTTAATTCCATAAACTTTGTTTAATTTCTTTTTTGTTGAAGAATATTATTTATTTACTACTTCTTCGATATAAGCGATAGCGTGTCCTACAGTAGTAATTTTTTCTGCTTGATCATCAGGGATTTGAATATTGAATTCTTTTTCAAATTCCATGATAAGTTCAACTGTATCCAATGAATCAGCTCCTAGATCGTTTGTGAAGCTAGCTTCTGGAGTTACTTCTGTTTCTTCAACGTCAAGCTTATCAGCGATGATAGCTTTTACTCTTGATGCAATGTCTGACATAGTAAATTTTTTTTTAATTGTTAGATGGTGCAAATATATAAAATTCTTTACGATAAAACATTTTTTTAGTCTTTTTTGTGGTTTACATAAGAGTATTTTGTAGTTTGTGAGTTTAGTCTTTTAGTTTTCAGGGGTTTATATTTTAACATTTCATTGTCTTATTTAAGTTTATCATTCACAATTTTTTGGACTCAATATAGAATCTGTCTGATTGAGCTTTTTAAAAGTTATTTTTTACCTCAGAGCTTTATAATTACTACTTTTGCAGCCTGTTTTAAAATTCGAAATATTATTTGTTATTGATGAAAAAAAATCTGCTCATTCTTTTTGTATTGTTTTCAGTTCTTATTTCTTCACAAACTACAGGAAAGATAATTAAAGTGAAAGATGGTGATACGGTGGTTGTGCTGTTATCCGACAGCACACAGGAAACTTTAAGGCTCGCGGAAGTAGATTGTCCCGAAAAAGGCCAGGCTTTTGGTAAAAATGCCAAACAGTTTACCAGTGATGCCGTATTTGGCAAAGCAGTTACATTTTACAGAACCGCAAAAGACCGATACCAAAGAACTGTTGCTAAAATTTTTTACGATCATAATAAATATCTTTCTGAGGAAATCATTAAAGCAGGTTTCGGATGGTGGTATTTTAAAGCATCGAAGAATCTTAATCTGCAAAAACTACAAGACAGCGCGAAAGAGAATCGTTTGGGTTTATGGACGGATAAAAATGCAGTTTCGCCTTGGGAATACCGAAAGAGCAGAAGGAAGAAAAACATGGACAATAAAAGTAAAGCCCTTTAATATCTGAAAAAAGAAAAAAGAGACTGCTGAAAACAATCTCTTTTGTGGAGTTGGAGGGAAATGAACCTTACTATATTCATTATATCTAGTTATATATAAATATACTATTAATCACTATTTTATCTATATTTGCATAAATAAGAAAACATTGTTTTTATCCTTAATTATAGAAATATTAGCACCTATATTAGCACCTAATGAATTCAACATTTAAACTCAAAGAACCTAACAGCGAAAGGGAAACTCTTATTTATTTCCGTTCTTATTTTGGAAATGAAAATAAGAATTTCATCTACTCTACTGGAGAAAAAATAAAACCTTCTGAATGGGATTTTGAAAATAGACAGCCAAATGATTTGAATGGAAGAACACAAAGGGCAGAGAATCACAGAAGTATTAAAAAGCAATTAGATAGATATAGTGGTTTTTTCACTGAAATTGTCAATCGTTATAAGAATATAAATGAAGAACTAACCACAGATGTAATCAAACAGCGATTTGATGAAAATTTCAAGAAAGTAACTGTCAAAAATGATTTTTTCAGAATTTATCAAGATTTTTTAAATGAAAAAGAAAATGATTATTCAGGAAGTTCCATTTCTATTTCTACACTAAAAAGGTATAAATGCAATAAGACTTTGCTTGAAACTTTTCAAAAAGATTATAAAATTAAGATTACACTCGGAAATTTTGATGAAAAATCGTATAACAAATTTTTAAAATATTGTATTGAAGAAAAGAAACATTCTGCAAATACCGTTCATCGTAATATTGGGCTATTAAAAACTTTTTTAGGATGGGCTTTAGAAAAGAAATATACATATAATAATAGTTTTCTCAATTTTAAAAAGCCATCAAAATTTAGAACAGACGAAATTGCATTAAACTATCAACAAGTCGAAGAAATTTACAATTACGATTTTACCAAAAATAAACGATTAGAAAGAGTAAGAGATTTATTTGTGCTAGGTTGCGTTACAGGAATGCGTTTTGGAAATTATAGCAGTATTTCAAAAGAAGATATTCAAGAGAATTTTATTCGTGTAGTTGATTTGAAAAGCAAAACTAAAAATCTGTCAATACCGCTGAATAGTATCTCACGGGCAATTTTAGAAAAATACGATTATGAGCTTCCAAATATTTCCAATCAAAAAATGAATAAATTTATAAAGGAAGTCTTTCAGGAAATGGAGTTTACGGATGAAATAAAAAAGACAATGAAATATGGCGATGAATTGATAGACAAGAAATCTGAATTTTGGGAAAGGATATCTAGTCATACCGCCAGAAGAAGTTTTATTACAATAATGAAAAATAAACGAGTTCCAGATAAGGTAATTATGTCTTATACTGGACATAGAAGTTTGGAGGTTTTCAATAATTATTACCGCCCGAGCGAAGAAGATAAAGTTAATTATATGAATGAAGTTTTTAAATAATGAAACAAAACAATTTATATCTCAAATACAATCCTGGTGCAGAAATTATAGCAATACCTTTTATTGTCAGTCGAATTATTAAAGGAAAAAATATAAAAGAATTGCTTTATGAAACTATTAATGCTCTTAGAGAAAAAGCTGCTAATGTAAAGTTAAATGAGCTGGAGAAATTTGAAGCTCAAATAGAATATAATAACATTGAAAATTTTTTTGCCACACACTTTAAAGCGCTGGAAAATTCCAATGAACATACTTTCGAAGATAAAATAAAGTACTGTTTAAAAAAGTATGCTAAAGAATCCAAAAGCTTATTATCTGCTGCCAACACTGTAGTTTTAGAAGAAAATTTTTTAAAAGGTGCACAAGAAACGCTTTTTTATTATTTCATTATAAATGAGAATAAAAAGCCTAAAAAAACATTCCAATCAATCTTTGCAAATAAGGAAAACTATACTAAATTCATTTCAATAATGAAGAATAATTCTTACTTGAATGAAAATAACAAAATAGACATCCCGATTATCTTTTTTGCTGGCATCTTAACTTTTCTCAAAAAAAATGGTATTATAAAAAAAGTCAAAAATATTGACATAGTAAAATTTTTGAAAGACGATTTTAATTTCGAAATATCTCCTTCTTCTTTTTCTAGTGCTACACCCTACCCAACCAAAGACGAGGAGAAAAAACTATTTGATGACTTATCAAAAGAATTTATGATAAAGTATTAAATTTTACTGAATTTACTATAATTTATAGATTAAACACATAAACGAGGAATATTTGCATAGAATTTTAAAATAAATATATGCAAACAGTCAATCCATTTCAATCCATTATGGACGGATTAGAAGAGTTAAAAGAACTTATCTATTCCATAAAAAAAGAACCCGAAATTGAACTAAAAAAGAAATTTTATTCCTTTAAAGAGGCATCAGAAATTTTGAAGTTAGATTATCAAACGGTTCGCTCCCACGTTCTCAAAGGGAATATCAAAGCCGAAAAAATAGGCAGATTTTATCGTATCAATCACTTGGATTTGATGAATGCTTTAAATGAAGTAAAATCATTGAAGTACAAAAGATAAACATTTTTCATTTGTTTATCCAAAACACCATTCCCTAACCTTCCGTATTCCCACGGAATTAAAATCCAAAAAAATGAGCGAAAAAATTCCTTACCTAAGAGTAGGAACCACCTACTACAAAACCATAGAAAAACCCTTAATTTCAGGCGATAGAATTTCCATACTAGTTCGCTGGAATCGGGAAACCATTATCAGCGACTACGGAAAAACTTATGTTTCACAAGTTCCGAAATATGACGGTTTTTGCTGTATTCCCAATCATCTGAATTATGAAAAAATAATTGAAGGATTTTACAATATGTACAATGAAATTCCTTATCAACCAATTGAAGAAAGCCTAAATTCCGATGCTCTCAAAGAAAAAATTCAGTTTTCTCTGAACTTTATGGAACATATTTTCGGAGAACAGCTTGAGTTGGGTTTAGATTACATCAAAATCTTGCTTGAAAAACCGACTCAAATGCTTCCAATTTTATGCTTGGTAAGCAAAGAACGTTCTACAGGAAAATCCACTTTTATCAAATGGCTCAAATCCATTTTCGGGTTGAATATGACCTACATTAAAGGAGATTCTTTCAGCAGTCAATTCAATTCGGATTGGGCTTCAATGCTCATTGTAGCTATTGACGAAGTGTTTTTTGATAAAAAAGAAATCACAGAACGATTAAAATACCTTTCCACAACCGATAAAGACAAAAAAGAAGCGAAAGGAAAAGACCGTGAGGAAGTTGAATTTTTCGGAAAATTCATCCTATGCTCCAACAATGAAGACAATTTCATTCAGATTGATGAGGAGGAAATTCGGTTTTGGATTATCAAAGTTAAATCTATAAAAACAGAGAATACTGACTTCCTGCAAAACTTAATCAAAGAGATTCCATATTTCCTTCGCTATCTGATTCAAAGACCATTTTGTAGCCAGAAACAAACCCGAATGTGGTTTACTGATTCCGAGATAAGAACAAAGGCGTTGCAAAAATTGGTTTGGAAAAACAATAACAAACTTGAATCTAAAATTATTGAGCTTTTGTACGAATTTTTTGAATCTACCGAAGACCAAGAAATCCAATTCATTCCGCAAGACATTTTCAATATGCTTGGTAAAATGTTCAGAAACCATTTTTGGACAGTAAACGATATTCGAAAACTTTTTAAAGAAAGCTGGAAACTCGAACCACAAAATAACTCTTTGGCTTACATCAAATATGATATTGATTATAGTGGAAGTTTCTACCAACAGAACAAAACAGGACGATATTTTACCATAAAAAAAGATTTTATCCTTCAAAAATTTGATGAAATGATGAATTAATTGATAATGAAAACAAAATCAATAATTTATATCTCATCAAAACCCTCATCAAATTTTAAAACCTTGATTTTTGATGAGAGACCGATGAGCAAAAATTTCGAAGTTTGATGAGATGATGAGACTTTGATGAGTGTGTATTTTTCTAATAATCAAATTGTTATACCGTTTTCTCATCGTTTCATCAAAATATTTCAAAAATTAAACCCTAACATTTTACACCTATGAACTGCAAACAATTCAACATCATAAAGTTGGAAGAAGTCCTCCAAATTCTCGGACACCTTCCCACAAAACAAAATGAAAAATAAGCTTGGTTTCTCAATCCTTTTTCCACAGAAAACCAAGCCTCTTTTAAATTGGATAAAAGAAACAACATTTGGTATCTCCATTCCGAAGGCATCGGTGGAAACAATACCGATTTTATGCAAAAATATTTGAAAGCTTCCGTAAAAGTGGTTTTAGAATGGGCGAAAAATCAAAACTTTTCTTCTTTTCACCAGCAAAATAGTATTCAAAAACAAAATAGCTTAAAACAAAACTATCAAATCACAGAAATTAAAGAACTCCAAAATGAAAATCTGAAAGATTATCTACATCAAAGAGGACTTTCGCAAGTAGTTTACCCATTAATTAAAGAAGTGCAATTCAAAATTGGAGATAAAAATTTTTATGCTATCGGTTTTGAAAATCTTTCTGGAGGTTGGGAACTGAGAAATCCATTTTACAAAGGTTCTTTATTGAAGAAAGATATTTCTGCTATTAAGCTTAATAATGAAAGCCACAATCAAAATGAAACAGGAAAAAGAATAGTCGTTTTTGAAGGATTTATAGATGCTTTGTCTTTTGTTGAAATGAAACCATTTTTCAATGGCAATTTGTTGGTGATGAATTCTATTTCATTGTTGAATAGAACCAAAGAATATTTACAAAACTATTCCGAAATCCATTTGTTTTTAGACAATGACAAACCAGGAGAAATTTGCAAAAATGAAATTCTGAAATCATTTCCCGAAGCAAAAGATCATTCTGAAATTTATGCTATTCATAAAGATTTGAATGAATACTTCGTTTTCAGAAACAATACAAAAATCGAAAAACAACAGCGGATAGAATTGAACCCAAAACAAGAACAGGAGGAAAACGAAATCAATCAAGCTCATCAAACTTACAAAAGAAAACGCTGATTATGCGTGCGGATATTTTTTACCAACTACACGCAGAAGTTAGGAGCTCATTCGCAACTTTGAAGGTCGATGCTCTCCCAACAAAGTTTCTTCTTCGCTCTGCGAGGCTTTAACCTGTAAAAAATAGTACAAGATTTAATTCTCCAGAACCTTTTAAAATAAAGCAAGGGTATCAGTTACCCTGTATAAAATAGATACAGGTTGTTAGTTACCCTGAATAAAAAAGTTACAGGTTTAATACATCAAATTTAAATAAAAATGAAAACTTCCATCAATTTTAAAGTAGTAAAATCTGATTCCGAAATTCATAATTTCAGAAAGAAATCTTTTGATTACATCCGCAAAGATTTAACTCACAAAAATGAATATTGGATGGAACAAAAGATTGCGGATCGACTGTTAAAAATAGAAGCTTTTTGCAAAGAAAAATCAGGAAGAAAATTACAGAAAAATGCAATGCCAGTTCGGGAAGCTGTGGTTGTGATTAAAGAAAATACGACGATGCAGGATTTGCACAATTTGTCAAAAAGACTAGAAGAAGAACTTAAAATCCGAATTTTTCAGATTGCCATACATAAAGATGAAGGTCATTATGATAAAGACACCAAAGAATGGAAACCGAATTATCACGCTCATTTAGTTGCAGATTGGCAAGATTTGGAAACTGGAAAAACGCTAAAGCATCAATCTTTTCACTATTCTAAAATGCAGGATTTAGCGGCGGAATGTTTGGAAATGGAAAGAGGAATTTCAGGTTCGTTAGCAAGATTAGAAGCAGTTGAATTTAAAATCAAGAAAAAGGAAGAAGATTTGAAAATTTTGGAGGAACGATACAGCCAAATGCAACAAGAGATGGAGTCTAAAAAATCTGAAGATTTAATTGTAAAAGAATCCGATTTTCTTGGTTTTCAGAAAATAAAAACGGACAAAACCATTGAAAACTACAAAAAGGCAATCAAAACAAATAATATTCAACTTCTTAAAAATAAAACAGAACTGGACTCCAAAGAGAAACAGATAGCAGAACTCAATACCAAGATTGAAAGTCTAAAAAAAGAAGTTTTCTTTTTCAAAAGCAAAAACTCCACACTCCTGACCAATGAAAAGGCTTTTGCTGTTGAAAAGAAAAAATATTTAGAATCTGTAGAAAACACACTTAAAAAAGCCATCATACAAGAAAGTATAAAAATCCCGAATCTTCACAGTTTAAACGATGCTGAACGAAAAGATAAAATGATTGAGATATTGGAAAAAACTTCAAAAGAAAATCAAATTCCTGTTTCGGCTTTTGAGGAGGTTTTTAAGGATTCAAATAAAACAGCTTATCTTTTGAATTTGTTGGGTGGTGGGAATAATAACAGACAATCACAAGAAATAGAGAATGTTCAAAAAACCATAAAACCAAGAAGGTAATTGTTCTTAATATTAATTTTTTTTTATTTTTTATCATGAATTATTTAGAATAGATTTTTGAAAAATTCTACAAAAAATTATTTTGTGAATTCAGAAATATAATTCTATATTTGCAAAATGATATTTGAAAAACTCTACAATGATTAAAATTACCAAAACAAAGTTGCAAAACATTTGTGCTTTAAGTTTCGGGCAATATATAAAAGCATCTAATAAAAAGGGGATTCCTTATCTGCAAGTGAAAAACTTTTCAGACAATGGAATGTATCTGAATAATGTAGATTCTTATGTAAATGCTGATGAAATTTCAGAAAATATCCTTCTTAGACAGGATGAAATTCTTTTTGTAAGCAAAGGAATGAAGTTTTTTGCTTTTAAATACGATAAAGAAATGGGAGACGCAGTGGCTTCTTCTATTTTCTATATTATAAAAGTAGATTCAACGGTGGTTTTACCAGATTACGTGACGTGTATCTTAAACCATTCCAAAAGTATCAGTTATTTTAATCAGGTAAGTGCAGGAAGTTCCATTCCATCTATTCGAAAGAAAGAGTTGTTGGATTTTGAAATTCCTGTACCTTCGATGGAAATGCAGAAAAAAATTGTAGACATGTATAAAATTCATAAAAAAGAAATAGAAATTCTTGAACAGTTGAAAGAAAAAAAACAAGTATTGTTCAATCAAATCATTAATAATTTTAGCAAATAATATGGAAACAAAACTAACACAACAAGATATTAATAGAATCGTTTGGAAAGCTTGTGATTCTCTAAGACCTGTAATGGGAAGTGGCTCTTATAAAGATTATATTTTAACCTTGCTTTTCGTTAAATATTTATCGGATGTATGGAAAGAGAAAGCCAATGAATTAAGAATAAAGTACGATGGCAACGAAGATATGGTAAAACGCCAATTAAAACGGGAGCGTTTCTTTTTACCTGAACAAAGTTCTTTCGATTTTTTATTTGAAAACCGAAACGAAAGCAACATTGGCGAACTAATAGACATCGCTTTAACGAAATTGGAAGATGAAAACCGTTCAAAACTGGCAATGGTTTTTCGTAGTATTTCATTCAATTCGGAAACGGCTTTTGGTCCAACTAAACAACGTAACCAAATCTTGAAAAATCTTTTAACAGATTTATCTGAACTTAATTTAGAGCCTTCGCATCTTGCAAACAATGATGTGATTGGCGATAGCTACGAATATTTGATTTCGATGTTTGCGGGCGAAGCTGGGAAAAAAGCCGGTGAATTTTATACTCCTTCAGAAGTCAGTACATTATTGGCTAAATTGATAAATCCTCAAGCTGGTGACCGTATTTGCGATCCTGCTTGTGGTTCTGGTTCTTTGCTCATTAAAGTGGCAAAAGAAATCGAAGGTAAAAATTATGCGTTGTACGGACAAGAAAATAATGGTTCTACTTGGGCTTTAGCTCGTATGAATATGTTTTTGCACGAAGAAGACAATGCTGAAATTGCGTGGGGAGACACCTTGAATAATCCTCAACTCAAAGAAAAAGACACACTAATGAAGTTCGATATAGTAGTTGCTAATCCTCCTTTTTCCTTAGATAAATGGGGGGCAGAACAAGCTTCAGTAGATGAATTTAACCGCTTTCACAGAGGTGTTCCTCCTAAATCTAAAGGAGATTACGCATTCATTAGCCATATGATAGAAACTACTTTTGAAGATAAAGGAAAAGTAGGGGTTATTGTTCCGCACGGTGTTTTGTTTAGAGGAAGTAGCGAAGGTAAAATTCGCCAGCAACTCATTGACGAAAACCTTTTGGAAGCGGTGGTTGGTCTACCAGCCAATTTGTTCTTTGGAACAGGAATTCCTGCGGCTATTCTTATTTTCAATAAAGCGAAAGGCAATAATACCAATGTGCTGTTTATAGATGCCAGTGCAGAGTTCGAGTCGGGGAAAAACCAAAATAAAATGGCAGATGCTCACATCGAAAAAATAGTGGAAGAATTTAAAAAATTCAAGTCTTTACCTGCTTTAGATACAGAAGGCGGAGAAGTTTTGACGGAGAAATTTTCCTATCGTGCTACCTTAAAAGATATTCAGGATAATGAGTATAACCTTAACATCCCTCGTTATATCGACACCTTTGAAGAAGAAGAACAAGTGGATATAAAAGAAGTACATACCGAAATTGTGGATCTCAAAAAACAATTAGCCGAAACCGAAGCAAAAATGGAACATTACCTTAAAGAATTAAACCTTATTTAATTTTTGTTTATGAAAGAGTCTGAAATTATTTTATATACAACACCTCAGGGAAATGTTAAAATTGAAATACGCTTTGAGGAGGAAACTTTTTGGCTTACACAGAAGAAGTTAGCGGAGCTTTTCGATGTAGAAGTACATACAATTAACTATCACTTAAAAGAAATTTTTAAATCAGGGGAATTAAATGAAAATTCAGTTATTCGAAAAATTCGAACAACTGCGACAGATGGGAAAACGTATCTGACCAATTTCTATAATCTAGATACTATTATTGCAGTGGGTTATCGTGTAAATAGTTATAATGCTACACAATTCCGTATTTGGGCAACCAATACTTTAAAAGAATTCATCTTAAAAGGTTTTGTGATGGATGATGAGCGTTTGAAGCAAGGTCAAAATTTCGGGAAAGATTATTTTGATGAATTATTAGAACGCATTCGTTCCATCCGTGCTTCTGAACGTAGATTTTATCAGAAAATTACCGATCTATATGCAGAAGCTAGTATAGATTATGATGCGAATGCACCTATGACGCAAACCTTTTATAAAACGGTGCAAAACAAATTGCATTGGGCAATTACAGGGCATACTGCCGCTGAACTCATTAGTACAAGAGCCAACGCAGCATTACCCAATATGGGCTTACAAACGTGGAAATCTGCTCCCAAAGGAAAAATCATCAAAACAGATGTATCGGTTGCCAAGAACTATCTGAACGAAGAAGAATTAAAGGCATTAGAACGTATTGTGAGTATGTATCTGGATTATGCAGAAAACCAAGCATCTCGTCAAATACCTATGAAAATGGAAGATTGGATCAGTAAACTAGATGCTTTTTTAGGCTTTAATGAATATCATATTCTTACCGATGCTGGAAAAATTTCGGCGGCAGTAGCCAAAAAATTAGCTGAAGCAGAATATGCCAAATTTGCTCCTATACAAGACCAGAATTACATTTCGGACTTTGATAATGAGATAAAAAAACTAAAAAAATAAATTAATACCAAAATCACAATTATGATAAACTTTACGCAAAAACAAGAAATCGACGAAATTTTAGATATACTTGGTGAAAACTTAAGTATTACCGAAACTCAGCATAATGCTGCTGTTCAAAGTTATAAGGCAGTTGGAAATTGGCTTACTAATGAAGAGTCTGAGCTAGCTCGTTATAGCCCCGTAATTAGTCCTCAAGGTTCATTTATTATTGGTACTACAATCCAATCAATTAATCCAGATGATGACATTGATCTTGATGTAGTTTGCGAATTAAACGGTAAAAGACCCGATTGGACGCAAAAAGATATTAAAGAGCTAGTCGGTGATCAACTCCGCAATCATAAAAAATATGAATCTATTCTAGATGATGAAGGGAGAAGATGCTGGACTTTAAAATACAGAGAAAATGGAAATCCTAATGAAAGATATCATATGGATATTCTTCCAGCTGTAAACACAACGGGATATTCAATTATTTTAGAAAAAGCATATTCAAATCTTAAAGACCAAAGCTATGAAGATTTGGTGTTGAGTATCACGGATAATGAGAGAATTCCCGAATATTTAACTTCTACAGAACCTGAAGAATGGTTGCAGAGTAATCCTTTTGGCTATGCTAAGTGGTTTATGAATATTGCGGATAACATAAAAGGTCAAAGAACAAAAATGTTTTCTTTAAACGAATCCGTTAATCCTACTCCTAAATATCAAAGTGAAAGATTGCCATTGCAAAGAGCTGTTCAATTACTGAAAAGACACCGTGATATAATGTTTCAGGATTATAGCGAAGATGATAAAAAGCAAAAACCAATTTCTTGCATCATTACAACATTAGCTGCAAAAGCTTATGATGGTGAAGATAATATATACGATGCATTATTAAACATCATCTATAAAATGGAAGATCATATTAAAGATGGATATGATGATAAACTAAAAAAATATGTAAAATGGATTTCCAACCCTACGAATGAAGCTGAAAATTTTGCTGACAGATGGGCTATTGAAGGATCGAAACGTGAACAGTTTTTTAACGATTGGCTAGCTAAACTAAAAGCAGATTTTGGAGGATTAGGTAATAATCTTAATAGAATGAATTTAAACGAATCCCTAATAAAATCTTTTGGGGAAGCCCCTGTAACTAAAACATTTTCTGATTTAGGAAATCGTCGCAGGGTATTAACAGAATCTGGTGGAAACTATATAGACAGAAAACAAGGTGTAGTTGGTGCAGCGGTAGCCGGACTTACAAATGTTGCAAAAGTTAGTAGTCATAATTTTCACGGGAATGAACAAAGCTAAGAAACTTACTATTTACAATCAGTTAGCAGGTCTCAAAAAAGATTTTGGTTTTGGAGAAAGTAAGATTATTAGTGGTAAAACACTCCAGTGGATAGGGATTTTAAAATCCTCACCTATTGGAGATGAATATAAAGTAAAACTTACTTATGAATTGGGGAAAAACCCTAATGTATTTGTGCTGGAACCAACACCATTAAAATTGGCAAAGGGCAAGACTTCTTTACCTCACGTATATGACCATAAAAAACAGCGTTTGTGTTTGTACTACCCAGATTGGAAGGAATGGAATAGCTCTAAATCTATTGCGCAAACAGTTATGATATGGGCAATAGAATGGTTATACCATTATGAATTATGGCTAATTACAGGTGGAGACTGGTTAGGTGGCGGAACAGTTCACGGAGCTACAAAAAAAGATATTATTAAAAATGAAACAAAAAACACAATATAAACAAACACCCATCGGTTTTATTCCCGCAGATTGGGAAGTGAAAAGGTTTGCTGAAGTATTTTATGTTTTTCCAACTGCTAGTTATTCAAGAGCAGATTTAACAAATTCTGATGAAACATTATATATGCATTATGGCGATATACACACGAAATATCATTTCCATATTGATGTTAATTCTGCGCAGTTACCAACAATACCCGTTGATAAAGTAAAGAACTATGAGTTTGTAAAGGAAGGAGATTTAATAATTAGTGATGCTTCTGAGGATTACGAAGGTGTTGGTAAAGCAATCGAGGTCGTTAATCTTGGAGAAAACAAAATGATTGCTGGTTTACATACTTTTCATCTAAGAGAAAAGACTCAGGTTTTTGCCAGATTATTCAAGGGATATGTAAGCTTACACGAAGATGTTGTAAAGCAGTATAGAAAAATGGCTACTGGAACTAAAGTTTATAGTATTTCAAAAGATAGTTTATTAAAAATTCAAATCCCACTTCCTCCACTTCCCGAGCAACAAAAAATTGCCGAAATCCTTTCAACTTGGGACAAAGCTATACAAGAAGTTCAACTTTTAATAAAAAAATTAGAAGTAAGAAATAAGGCGTTGGCGTTTTCGTTGTTGAGAGGTAAATTAGTTAACAAGATTTCTAAAAAAATATTATTAAGTAAATTCTTGACATTTACACCAAGAGAAATTGAAAAGCCAACTGAAAATTATCTTGCATTAGGTATTAGAAGCCACGGGAAAGGAATTTTTCATAAACCATATTCCGACCCGAAAGCAATATCAATGGATAAACTATACGAAGTGAAAGAAAATGATTTCATTGTAAATATCACTTTTGCGTGGGAACACGCTGTTGCTATTATCAGCAAGGAAGATGAAGGAGGTCTGGTTTCCCATCGTTTTCCAACCTATGTGATTGATCAAAAAACAGTTTCTGTTGAATTTTTTAGACATATTATTTTGCAACCATTCTTCAAGCAAATGTTGGATAACATTTCGCCTGGAGGCGCTGGACGTAATAGGGTTTTAAGCAAAAAAGATTTGTTGAAGTTAGAAATTTCAGTTCCTTCTCTGGAAGAACAGCATTCAATTGCAGAAATTTTAAACACTGCTCGCGAAGAACTGAAACAGCATCAAAAAGAATTAAAAGCCTTACAACAACAGAAAAGAGGCTTAATGCAGCAATTGTTAACTGGTAAACTAAGAACAATATGAGTGATAAAAAGTTTAGAGTGCTAAGTTTGGATGGTGGTGGTATCCGTGGTATTTTTCCAGCAGTAATTTTGAGCGAAATAGAAAAGGATCTAAAAGCTAAAGGATTAGAAAATTGGCAAATTTTTCAGAATGTAGATTTAATTTTTGGCACTTCTACAGGTGGTATTCTTGCATTAGCTCTATCGCTAGGTATCCCAGCAGAAGAAATTAAAGACCTTTACTTTAACAACGCTAAAAATATATTTGGTAATAAAAAAGGATTGCTAAAATGCATTAACCATTCTTCACACGATAGAGTTAATCTTAAAAGCTTATTGGAAGATGTATTTAAAAAATATCATAATATTTCCATTCCTAAACTCAAAGATTGTAAGGTTCCGGTTGGTGTGTCAATTTATGATTTAAGTATTGGAAAACCCTCTGTCCTTAAAAGCCTTTATCATCATAGGTTTACACGCGATCCTAATCTTCCATTATTAGATGCCGCCTTATCAACTTCATCGGCTCCTACATATTTTGATCCTTATTCCGGAAATATGTATAAAGATATGAAAGGAGATGTTCTGCAATTTAAAAATAAAGTAGATGGTGGAGTTTGGGCTAATAATCCAAGTTTAATTGCTTTGATTGAAGCTCAGAAAGCTTTTGATAAAGAGCTAATTGATATTAACTTGCTCTCAATTGGTACAGGTGAAAGAATATTTTTAGAACCTAATAGGGAAAATAAGTTTGGGATCTGGTATTGGATAAATAATAAGCGTAAAAGAATTATTGAGTTGTTTATGCAAGGTCAATCCCAACAAGTGGAAAATATATTAAGCTTATTAAAAAATGGTATTGATAGGCAAGAACCAGATAATTTCGCATACTTAAGGCTTAATACATTATTTAGAACTGAGCTGGAAAATATTGAAATGGATGAAACTGATATTGACAGGCTTAAAGATCTTGAGATTCGAGCATTAGAAGTTTACAATGAAAGCAAGGTCGAAATTTTTAAATTACTAAATATAAACCTATGAAAAATATTAAAAAATCATTTGAAAAATTTAAATCTGAATTATTATCAAAAGGGTTTTATGATATTTTCAAAGCAATTTTGATTTTTGTGGGAGGTTTATTGTCGACATATTTAATTAGCTTCTTTCCTTTCTTGAAAAAATTTTTAATTTCTGATGTTACGATGCCTATGTATTATATAATAACTTTAGGGGTACTCATTATTAGTCTTTCTTTTTTACTATTTAGGTATAAGTCAAGGCTGGATAATTTAATACGAGATAATAATCTTGATGAATTAACTGGCTTAAAAAACCATAAAGCATTGAAAATAGTATTAGAATCTTTAATTAGAGATTTTAAAGATAATACTAGTGTTATCCTAATTGATATTGACGATTTTAAATCCTTTAATACCAAATACGGTTATGGTGAAGCTGATTTAATATTAAAAAAGTTAGGTGGATTACTTGGAAGTGATAAAAGAGCAACAGATGAAACTTTCCGTTTCTTTCAAAGAGGTGATGAATTTGTTGTTATTGCAAAGGAAACAAATCTCGGACAAATTTTACAAGCAGCCGAACGCAAAAGAAAAATGGTTAGTAACAATATTTTTTCAGTTGGAGATAACAATCATCATCTTACTATTTGTTGTGGTGTAACGACTTTGAAAAAGGAGGATTCAATCGAAACTTTAACGAATAGAGTTTCTAAAGCTCTAGAAGAAGCCAAAAGTATAAAGGGTAAAAACAACACTAAATCAATTAGTTAATATGATACCGTCATACATAGATGACCACATCACCCAATAACCTGCGTTGCAAATGTTGATAAAATTTTATGTAACAAATATTAACTGGGAAGTGATAAAAGTGTAAAAAATAACCAAATCATAAAATTTAATAATTATGAAATATTTAGTATGGGATCTTAAACAACAATCAAGAGGAAACAGAGTTCAGATTACTCTAACTGGGAATGCGGCAAATGTTAGACTAATGGATAGCTCCAACTACAATAACTATAAAAATGGGAGAAATCACAGATATGTTGGAGGATTGGTAAAACGGTCACCTGTTACATTAGGAGTACCAAGTTCTGGTCATTATTTTTTAGTTGTAGATATGCAAGGATTACAAGGATCAACAAATGCGAGCGTAAGAGTTCTACCTAATCCCTTGCCTGAATATCGAGAAATTCCATTATCTTCAATTCCATCGCTAGTTAGAGGAAATGATATTGCAAACCAAGACTCAGAAGATGACAATTTAATTGATCACGATGTTTTTATCTCTCATGCTTCAGAAGATAAAGATGATGTTGTACGTCCATTGGCTATTGCATTGCGTAATTTAGGACTTTCTGTTTGGTATGACGAATTTGAATTGAAAATTGGCGATAGTCTAAGACGCAAGATAGACAAAGGCTTAGCAAGAAGTAAATTTGGAATTGTTGTATTATCTAGAAGTTTTATTAAAAAAGGATGGACTAATTATGAATTAGACGGAATAATGACAAGGGTCGTAGATGGGGAACAGGTTTTATTACCAATTTGGCACGAAATAACGAAGAAAGAAGTTGTAGAATACTCTCCTTCTCTTGCTGATAAATTGGCAAGAAATACATCAAGTAATACGGTTGAGGAAATAGCAGAAGAAATAGCAGGCTTGATTACAAAGTAATTATTAAGAACGATAGAAAAACTACAACAAAATCGCAAAAATAACATAGTAAAATATGCCAAACTTACATCAAATA
The DNA here is from genome assembly GCF_037149975.1 of Chryseobacterium sp. VD8. Classification (NCBI taxonomy): domain Bacteria; kingdom Pseudomonadati; phylum Bacteroidota; class Flavobacteriia; order Flavobacteriales; family Weeksellaceae; genus Chryseobacterium; species Chryseobacterium sp. VD8. The sequence continues at coordinate 31,877 of NZ_JBBCQL010000004.1, forward strand.
AAAGCACTTCGAGAAAAATATACTTCAAATAGTGTAATCAAAAAAAGCGACATCAGGCTTCTTTCTGAAAATTTTAATAAGTCAAAAGTTGAAATAAAAAGTCTCTTTATTAGAAATAATGGCGATCAGGACTTAATTGAGTACTTTGAAAATCGAAAATCAGCCGAAGTAGTTTTATTGTTTATAGATATTGCAAGCTTTTCAACAAAATGTTCTTCACTAACTAACGAAACATTATCATTGTATTTAGATAACTATTATGACACTGTTATTAAAAGCATATATTATCATGGTGGAGAAATAGAAAAAATAATTGGAGATGGTATTATCTGTATATTTGGAGAACCTTTCTTAAATGATACTATTTCGAATTTGTTTAAAAAAGCTGATGCTTGTGCTAAAGATATAATTATAGAATTGAGGGAAACCACAAAAGAAGTAAAGATTGCTTTGCACCACGGTAAAATAATGTACTATAAAAATAAGTCAGAAAACTATCCTGAGTACACAATGATTGGAAAACCCTTGACTGAACTTTTCCGACTTGAAAGTATCGCCGAAAATAATTCAATTAATTTTTTCAATATTTCTCCATATCAAAACATGGAATGCAGTTCCGATGGAGTATATAAATATTCAAGAAATAACACTCACTCATATTGGAGAAAGTCCAATGCAAAAAATTTTGAACTACAAGGTGTTGAGTGGAAGTTTGTGAGAAACTTTACATGTACATATAAAACATAATGAGATGATTATAAAAGATTTTCTAGAAGAGATTTCTAGAGATATAGATGATTTCAGAGGTACTGAATTTGTTTATTCAGATTATAATGGCGTTCCCAATCGTAGTGATGCTGGTTTAACATTCGGTTATGGAGAAACGAAAAAAGGTAAAAAAATTAACACTTGCGTTTTATTTGTAGATATTCGGAATTCAGTTCAATTGACAGAGAAACATCAAAATATAACAATGGCTAAACTATATACCGTATTTACAAATGCAGTAATTAAAGCTGCAAAAAGATACAACGGACACATTAGAAATATTATAGGAGATAGGGTTATGGTTGTGTTTGAACCAGATAATTGTTTCGTTAATTCAGTTGATTGTGCTATTACGATTAATCATATTGCTGACATTATAAGTAAGAAGTTTATAGCAGGTTTCAAATGTGGAATTGGAATAGACTATGGAGAAATGAAAGTATTAAAAGTGGGCGTACGAAAACACGGTGTTGATGGAATTGAGCATCGAGGATTAGTTTGGACAGGAAAACCAGCAAATTATGCATCAAGATTAACAGATAGTGCAAATAAAGAAATAGAAAAAATTCAATTTGAAGTTAAGAAAAAACAGTATAATATCTTTAATCCTTTGCCTTTTCAGTTACCAAACATCTCGACAGAACGAACTGAAATACTTTCTTCGGAGCAGTTTTTAGAACAAGTTCAAAATTCTGAGGACGGAAAATTACAACTTGGCTTTTTTAATCAAGTTTTATCTTATAAAAAAATTGTAAATAAAGTTTCATTAGGTGCAATACTAATAAACGAAAAAGTGTTTTATGAATACAAAAAAGCAAGACCAACTTGCAATAGTATAGTAAATAGCTCGTGGAAAAAAATAACACCAAATGTTATCAAAGATATTTCTTACAACGTTTTTAGTGCAAATCTAATTTGGAAATTAAAATAATAAAAATATGGCAACAAAATACGAAGAACAATTACGCAATATATTTAACAATGTAAATGAATGGTTGAAATTTGCGGAAGCGAAAAATTTAGGATTATTAACTTTAGTTGCAGCGATTGATTTTGGATTCACGCAGATTAGCTTTTCTGAAGAGAGTGTTATAAAAACGATTGGTTGTTATGTATTTTTACCTATCACATTCTTTTCTTTCTTGTTTTCTCTACTTTCTGTTTTTCCAATATTATCAAAAATTGAAAAAGGTTATTTAGTTAAATCATTAATAACTAAATTAAGTAATCTAATAGATAAAGAAAAATCTTTTGAAAATATACATTTTTATGGTTACCTCCGTAACTTGGATGAATCGACTTTTGAAACTAAATTCTTAACTAAAGTAAATTCAACCGAGGTTTTCATACAATATGAGAAAGAGCTATCTACGCAAATTCTTTATAATTCGAGAATAACCTGGCTAAAATATCAACTTTTTAAAATTGGGGCTTTCTTTTTTCTTTTAGCTCTTATTGTTTCTATTATTCTACTACCTATTATTCATTTTTTTAAGTAATTATGACACCATCTTACATAGAAGACCACATCAGCCAATTACCAGCGTTGCAAATGCTGATAAAAATGGGCTATACCTATATTTCGCCAGACGAAGCCTTACAACTTCGTGAAGGAAGAAAAACCAATGTTTTGTTGAGAGATATTTTGAAAACGCAACTTCAAAAAATCAACAAAATTGAGTACAAAGGACAAACACACGAGTTTTCGGATACCAATGTAGAATTGGCGATTAACGAGCTGAAGGAACTTCCTATGCATTTAGGGTTCATTAATGCCAATCAGCATTTTTATGATCTCATTACACTCGGTAAAAGTTTTGAGCAAACCATTTCTGGAGACCGTAAAAGTTTTTCGTTCAAATACATCGATTGGGAAAATCCGGAAAACAACACGTTCCACGTTTCCGAAGAATTTGCCGTTACCCGTTCTCATCGTTCAGACACCTATCGTCCAGATATTGTGCTGTTCATTAATGGGATTCCAATGGTAGTAATAGAATGTAAATCCAACGCCATAAAATCTCCGGTAGAAGAAGGGATTTCGCAACACTTGAGAAACCAACAAGAAGACGGAATTCGGGATTTGTATGTGTATTCCAACTTATTGCTTTCATTGGCGGTAAGTGATGCCAAATATGCCACTACGGCTACTCCTGCCAAATTTTGGTCGGTTTGGAAAGAGAAATTCACCAATGCTAAAGAAGAAAACACATTCTATCAAAGTCTCCACGATCTAAAACAAGCTGAATTGCCCAAAGATTTTCATACTGAGGTTTTTAAAACAAGATATTGGAGTACCATCCGATATTTTCAAGAACTCGGAAAATTAGAATTGGCAGTTACCACACAAGACCAATTATTATATAGCATTTGCCATCCCAAACGCTTGTTAGAATTGGTGTTTCGTTTTATTCTTTTCGATGAAGGAATTAAAAAAGTAACCCGATATCAACAATATTATGGAATTACCAAAACCATCAAACAAATTGAAAAAACAGACCATAGTGGGAAAAGAAAAGGCGGTGTAATTTGGCACACCCAAGGAAGTGGAAAATCGCTCACAATGGTAATGCTTGCCCAACAAATTGCTTTGAGTAAAAAGATTAAAAATCCTAAAATCATTTTGGTAACCGACCGTGTAGATCTTAATACTCAGATAACAGAAACCTTTCAGAAATGTAATATTCCTGTTGAAGAAGCGGCAACGGGAAAACATTTAATAGAATTGTTGAAAAACAATTCGGATGCAGTCATTACCACCATCATTAATAAATTTAAAGCAGCAGTAAATCAAGAACCCGAAGGATTTAGTTCTTCCGAGATTTTTGTGTTGATAGACGAAGGACACCGCAGCCAATACAAAACATTCAATGTAAAAATGCAAAAGACTTTCCCAAATGGTTGTTTTATTGCATTTACAGGAACGCCTCTATTGAAGTCCGAAAAAAATACGGCGGATAAATTTGGTGGCGTAATAGATGAATACACCATAAAAGATGCGGTGGAAGATGGCGCAGTTGTGCCGCTGTTGTATGAAGGACGACACAATTCCATTACGGTAAACGAGAAACCTCTAGACAGCTTTTTCGATAAAATTTCAGAACCCTTAACAAAATATGGAAAAGCAGGACTAAAAAGAAAATACAGCTCCAAAAATGCGATTAACAAAGCCGATCAAGTTGTCTATGACAGAGCTTGGGACTTAAGTGAACATTTTGTTGGTTTTATCCAAAATACAGGATTTAAAGCACAATTGGTTGCACCCAATAAAACAACTGCCATTTTATACCGAAAATACCTGAATGAAATAGGAAAGATCACTTCTGAAGTTGTCATTTCTGCTCCAGATACAAGAGAAAATCACGAAGATGCTTTTGAAGAAAATGAAGATTTAGTACTTTCATTTTATAAATCAATGATGGATAAATACGGCACACAGGAAAAATATGAAAAATCCATCATCAATGCTTTTAAATATCAAGAAAATCCTGAGATTATTATTGTAGTAGATAAATTGCTTACGGGGTTTGATGCTCCCAAAAATAGAGTGTTATACTTAACGAGAAGTTTGAAAGAACATACTTTGTTACAAGCCATCGCAAGAGTAAATAGATTAGCAGAAGGTAAAGATTATGGTTTAATTGTAGATTATTATGGTAATTTAGAAAATCTTGACAAAGCCATAGAAATTTATTCAGGTTCAGACGAAATGAATCCTGATGATGTAAAAGGTTCTGTTACGAATGTGAAAGACATCATCAAAGATCTTCCACAAGTACATTCCGAAGTTTGGGATATTTTTTCTGTCATCAAAAATAAATACGATACAGAAGCCTATGCTATACATTTAGGAGATGAAGAGCAACGTCATCTTTTCTATGAAAAACTATCCAAATTCATCAGATTGTTTAGTTTGGCAATGGCAACTATTGAGTTTAATGATGTGAAAAATGATGCAGTTATTGAAAAATACAAAAAAGACAGCAAATTTTTTATTCAATTAAGAATAGATGTAAAACGCAGATATTTTGACCAAATAGACTATAAAGCCTATGAAGCTCAGGTTCAGAAATTAATAGACAAACACATCACCACCGATGGAGAAATATTAAAAATAACCGAGCCTATAGATATTTTTAATAAACAAGAGCGTGATAATGAAGTGGAAAAATTGATAGGTAAAGCAGCTAAAGCAGATCACATTGCAGCACGTACTTCAAAGGGAATAACCATAAAAATGGATGAAGACCCTATATTTTATAAAAAACTGTCTGAACTGATTAAAGAAACCATCCTAGATTATAAGCAAAGCCGAATAGATGAAACAGAATATCTCCATAAAATTAAAGATATTGAAGAACGCTTCCTAACGGGAAAACAAGACGATGCACCAGCAATAATTGAAGGAAACAAAATAGCGGTAGCATTTTATAATTTTATAAATGCGAAATTGTTTACATTTTTAGGAGATAGATTGCAATATGCTGAAATTGCTTTAAAAATTCAAGAATTAATAAAAAATATAACTAGAGAAAACAATAGAGCTATCGTTGACTGGAAGTTGAACAAAGAAATTGAAAAGCAAATTTGGAGTGAATTAGATGACTATTTTTATAGCTTATCATTGGAAATGGATCATCAAATTCCTTTTGATATTTTAGATGACTTTGTAGAAGAAGTGATAAAAATAGCTAAAAAGCAAATGGATTAGTGATGAAGATAGAATATAAGTACGGCAAGAAGAATATCGAAGCAGAAGTTATTTATTCCGACAGAAAGACGATGGATTTACGAGTTTTTCCAGAAGGTAATATCCAGATTACAGTTCCTAAAAATACATCAATAGAAAAAATTGTAGAAAAAGTAAAACCAAAATCTAAGTGGATTTTGCAACAACAACGCACATTTGAATTGTTCAGACCATTTACCAAAAAAAGATTATATATTCCTGGAGAAACCCATCGTTATCTAGGAAGGCAGTATAAATTGGTGATTAATAAAACGGAACAAAATAAAACCAATATTAATTTAGGGAAAGGTTTGTTTACCATCACAACTAAAAATGATAATATAGAACAAATCATTCAAAAATTTTATAAAAGCAAGGCGGATAGTGTTTTCAAAGAATTGCTAGATCAATTACTTTCTCAGTTTCCACAGTTTAATACTTATGACATAAGACTCACTCATCGGTTTATGAAAAAACGTTGGGGAAGTTGCTCAATGAATGGCAATATCATATTGAATACAGAGTTGATAAAAGCAAATAAGGCTTGTATAGAGTATGTTATCCTGCACGAGCTTTGCCATTTAATTCATCCCAATCATTCAAAAGATTTTTATAGAACATTAACCGAAGTATTACCTAGCTGGGAGAAAATAAAACTAAATCTGGAAAGAAGCCTGTCTTAAGTGTAAAATATAAAAAGAAATAATTAGCACCTAATTTAGCACCTAATAATAAAAAATCCTGTAAGCCAACATCTTACAGGATTTTTTGTGGAGTTGGAGGGATTCGAACCCTCGTCCAAACAAGCAATACATAAGCTTTCTACATGCTTATTCTGCTATTGATTTTCGACGGGAAGCAGAGAGCAGACACCCAACTTCCGGCTTATCTTCTGAGGTTTTCGAGCTTTAGCCGAAGCGTCCAAAGCCTTATTTCCGCATTCCTATATCCCAGAATCAAACGCCGCAGAACAGAGCATTTGTGGAATATCTTGCTTCCCTACTAACATCTTCGGGAAAACGCTTGATCTACTATACTTCGATATTAAGCTGCAAGAGCGAACTCTTCGTTGCCAGTTAAAATTTTGTAGCAAGGGATTATAGAGATCGCGCTACGGTTCTCTGCATGCTTACTTACCCATTGGTCTTGCTGTCGAAACCAGTCAACCCCATGAATAAAGTGAATGCAAAGATAACACTTTTATTCAAATTCAGTTCACATTCTTTCAGTCATTTTAAAAATGGAATTTCAAGGTGTTTTTTATTTGGAGCTTTCTCCTGCTTTCCGTTGCAATTCCTCATTGCGCGGCTCCGCTTCGCTCCGCCGCTCCATTCCGGGATTTTCTCTTCAATCAGGGCTAGGATAGAAGTGGGTAGTATAAATGATAGTCAGAGAAAAACTTTCAGCAAAGAACAAAAGTCTGAACAGCAAAAAAACTCTCAAAAAAACAAAAAGTGCCGGAAAAAAAACGACACTTCTATAATTCATCTAATTTCTCTCCTCAATCTCAATCTCAGCCTTAATCTCAACCTCAACCTCATCAATCCCTGTTTTTCAGCAGAATCCATCCCGAAAGCTGAACAGGCTTTTTAATGATTTTATCTTCCCATTGTAATTTATACCAATAGGTTCCGGTTGGAAGAGGTCTTCCGATGTATTTTCCGTCCCAGATTGGTGTTTTGGTGGTCGGTCGGAAAACTTCTTTTCCGTATCTGTCAAAAATCCCGCCTTCAAAATTTCCATATTTGCTAATCTCGCTGAAGTCAATCACATCGTTGCTTCCGTCGCTGTTCGGAGTGATAACGTTTGCCATAAAGAAGGTGTAATATTCTGCGGTGGTATCGCAGGTTGCCCCTCTGTTTCTTACCCTTATCGAATATTTCGTATTTTTTAGCACCTGAAAAGTGTTGGAAGCCTGCCAAGTTACGCCTCCGTCTATGGAATACTCTATAGGTACATTGCCATTATTTTGTACAACAATCGTTAAAAAAGGATCTTTGTAAGTTATTTCTTTAATTTGAGGAGTAACAATATATCCTACCGTTGCGGTAAAGGTCTTAGAGCAGACTCCATTACTGATGGTAACAGAATAGGTTCCTGGTGTGTCCACATTGATGGTTTGAGAAGCAGCTCCGGTATTCCACGAATAAGAATAATTCGGTCCGCTTCCTGCATCCAGAATACCTTTGTCACCTTTACAGATTTCGATATTTTTCAGAGTAGAAACAATTTCTGGAACAACCGTGATGGTAATCGTAGCAGGAGTCGTTGCAGAACAGCCGTTTGTTCCGATTCCTGTTACCGTATAAGTTGTAGTGGTTGTCGGGGAAACAATCTGCGTGTTGCCGTTTCCTGTTAATCCCGTCCATGTGTACGTTGCGGCACCCATCGCCGTAAGAGCAATAGACTCACCTTTACAAATTGATAGTTTAGGAGCTGAAACGCTTATGATCGGCGGTGTGATATTCTTAATGACCGTTACTGAACCTTGTTTCACACATCCGTTGGAAGTCGGGCTCGTAATCGTTAAAGTATAAGTTCCCGCATTATTCACTACCGGAGTTAAGGTATTGGCGCCTGAAACAATATTTCCACCTCCTGTAGCGATCCATAAAAACGTTGCCCCCGGTTGGTATACAGACGCTGTAGCATTTAAAGTAACCTGAGAATTTGTACAGTTAATTTCTGAAGGAGTATTAATGTTTACTATAATAGCAGGATCCATCGTAACGGTTGCCGATTTTGTGTACTGACAGCCGTTGGGAGTGGTCACGGTCACGGTATAAGTTCCTGATGCGGTTACCGCTGTGTTAGCCGTTGTTGATCCGTTAGACCATGAAAATGTATTTCCTGTTCCGTTTGCTGTAGCCGTTAAAGTGGTTGATGTTCCTTCGCAGAAATTTAAATTCCCGGAAATCTGAACATTCGGATCAGTTCCCTGAGTTATTATCACCGAAACAGGATCGCTTGTGCAGGTTCCGTTATTATAGGTTAAAGTGTAGGTTCCCGGAGTTGATACGGTGATCGACTGTGTTGTTGCGCCGTTAGACCATGTATTTCCTGTTGCTGAACTTGAGGTTAAAGTAACAGCATTATTGTTACAGATGACATTCGATGAAGCAGTAATCGTCGGAACAGGTTTTATATTAACAATTAATTGTAATTCTGCTATTTTCGAACAAGAGCCGGATTTCACCAAGACATAAATAGTAGTGTTTCCTGAAGTATATGCCGAAGGATTTGCAATGGTATTGCTGTTTCCTGCCAATGCATCCACCTGATTCAGGTAGTAGCTGAAAGTTACCCCCGTCGTTGTACTAATATTGGGTTGTGCCGATATTAAATTAAAAGTTGCCGTACTATTATTTGAACATAAGCTAAATGACGAATTTTGTACAACAGGCACAGCCCCCTGAACTACTGTCACGGATTTTGTGTACTGGCAGTTCGCAGGAGTTTGTACTGTAACCGTATAAGTTCCTGGCGCAGAAACTGAAATTGAATTTCCTATGGCACCTGTAGACCATGAATATGTGTTTCCTGTTCCGTTGGATGTTGCTGTAAGTGTTGTCGGAGATCCGCACACAATTAAATTTCCTGTAATCTGAGGATTAGGATCACTTTCTGCGGTTAATGTTACCGAAACCGGTGCGCTTGTACACGTTCCGTTGGTGTTGGTTAAGGAATAAGTTCCTCCGGATGTAACCGTAATAGATTGCGTTGTCGCTCCGGTAGACCATGTATTTCCGTTCGGAACACTTGATGTGAGCGTTACATTTCCACCGAAACAGATCGTTGAAGATGAACTGGTAATTGTAGGAGACGCAAGCTGAGTTACATTGAGCTGAAGCGAAACGACTTTTGAGCACGTTGCAGTTTTCACTCTTACATAAATTGTTGCGTTTCCTGATGTGTAAGCGGTCGGGGTTGCGATGGTATTTGTATTTCCGGCAATTGCATCTGCCTGATTTACATAATAATCAAAAGTAACTCCCGAAGTCGTGCTGATGTTAGGCTGAGCCGTTGTTAAATTAAAAACTGCTGTGCTTGTACTGGAGCAGTTGGTTAAAGTGGCATTCTGAGCAACGGGAACAGTTCCCTGTACAACGGTTACAGATTTAGGGTATTGGCAGTTTGCCGAAGTTTTCACTGTTACGGTGTATGTTCCCGGTGTGGTTACAGTAATTGTAGGAGTGGTAGCTCCTGTAGACCATAAATAGGTGTTTCCTGTTCCGGTTGAGGTTGCGCTAAGTGTCGTGGAAGTATTTTCGCACAATGTCAGATTTCCTGTGATCTGCACATTCGGATCCGTGTCCTGAGTGATGGTAACCGAAGCTTGTGGGCTTGTGCAAACTCCGTTGCTGCTGGTTAGGGTGTAGGTCCCTGGTGTATTTACCGTGATAGACTGGGTTGTAGCTCCTGTAGACCATGTGTTTCCGGTAGCGTTACTTGATGTTAGTGTAATATTTCCGCCTGGGCAGAGTTTTGTTGCAGATGCAGTAATAGATGCAGTTAAACTTTTGTCTTTAAAAACTATGGCATTTGTCTGTTTGCAGGAATTGATGGAACTGTTAGGATTGTTGGGATCCTGATAGCTTATATTATAATAATAGGTATTGCCTGTATTTACAGTAATAGGTGCTGTGATCGGGTTGCTTCCTGTTGCAGCATTGTTTGCTGTGCTGTAATATGAAACGAAAAAATTAGAATTTCCGTTTAGTATCCCGGGAGATAATGTACTGAAATTAAAAGTTGCAGAACTTCCGCAGATATTTATTTCTCTTGGAGAGCCTGGAGTAGGTCCAGGGTTTCCGGGAGGAACAAAAGGGTTGGGTGCAAGTGTTGAATTGGTAAAAGGTGAAACAAAAGTTGCAGTTCCGCCCCAGGTTAGATTAAAAGTGTAAACCGACGGAGACCAGTTATCTATATATAAGTAATACGTCTGTCCTGCCAAAACATCCATGTATTTACAATAAGGATCTGTATTTCCGGCACCGGATGAAGTGTTGGTATTGGTCATGTTCATTCCGGTATTAACGTAATATCCTGAAGCATTACATCTTACTGGAGTTCCTCTGTTGGAACATGTGACATTTGGTCCGTAAATCGCCCAGTCATAATCTACCGGTCCTGTGGGAACCAGATCAAAAGTAAGGGTTCCGCTGGTAGCTATTGTAAACTTATACCAAACTGAATGATTTTCGTATGAGAGACATCCTCCCAGAGTTTCATTGATGTTTCCTATTCCTACGGGAGTATAATTTATGCCTGAATTTCCGCAGACTGTAATGGCAGAAATACAATCTTCCTGTGAAAACACGAAACCGGAAAAGAATATAAAAATAGAAAAGAGTAATTTTTTAAGCATTGTGAAGGGAATATGAATATGGTTTTACTCAGAATAAAATCAGGATCCGGAATTTGCCAGAGATAAAGCAAAATCTACTACAATTAAGAGTTATGGAAATGTGGGCATAGCTGTTTGGATTTAAACAATTTAATATTATTTACAAAAATAAATAAATAAGTATGTAAAAGTATATAATTTATTAAATAATTATTTATAAATAAACATAAATTATTATAAAATTATTGTTAAATGTCAGTTTTATTAAGCTTTTTCAAAATCTGAATTCATTTACTTTGAATGTTTTATTCAATAAAGTTTTGTGGTTTAATAAATAATGTTTATTTTTGCAATCCAAAATGAGATGTAATATATGTTAATAATTCCAGTAAAAGACGGAGAGTCTATCGACAGAGCATTAAAAAAATATAAAAGAAAATTTGATAAAACTGGTACAGTTCGTCAGTTAAGAGCTAGACAACAGTTTATCAAGCCTTCTGTAACTTTAAGACAAGCTAGATTAAAGGCTGCTCACAAGCAAAGAAATCTTAGCAAAGAAGAACAGGCTTAAGAATTTTCTTACCCACATACTAAATTCACTCTTTAAATGTTTATATTTGAAGAGTGAATTTTTTGTTTTTATATACTAAATGATGCTGGACAAATTCCTGGAATATTTACAATTCGAGAAGAGATATTCTCCTCACACCATTACAAGCTACCGAAAAGATCTTGAAGACTTCTCCCGTTTTTACATGAAAACAGAATCTTCAGAAGATATTTCAAAAGCGGACAAAAAAATTATCAGAAATTTTATCGTTGAATTAAGTGAAAATGATATTTCCAAACGAAGTATCAACAGAAAATTGTCTTCTCTTCGCAGCTTTTATTTATTTCTGCTAAAAATTGGCGAAATAAAAGTCTCTCCCACAGAAAGTATTTCTTCATTAAAATTTTATCCCGAAAAACAGATCCCGATGTCAAAAGAAGAAATGCAAAAGCTTAGTGATCAGGTTTTTGAAGAAATTCAGGATGTTTTGCATAAATGCATTGTGGAGGTTCTTTACCAGACAGGAATCCGGAAAGCAGAGCTTTGTGGTATGACTTTTGAAAATGTAAATCTCAGCGGAAACGAACTGAAAATAATAGGAAAGGGAAACAAAGAAAGATATATTCCCATCTCCGGAGAGCTTTCGGATCTGCTGAATCGTTATTTGAAAATAAGGAAACCGCTGCCTGAACATGATTTATATTTTTTTGTCAATACCAAAGGCAAAAAACTCACTGAAAAATTTGTTTATGTGGTCGTTAATAAGTACCTTAGTCTTATAACAACAAAAGAAAAAAGAAGTCCTCACATCCTTCGTCACAGCTTTGCTACACACGTTTTGGATAATGGGGCAGAGATCTCTAAAGTAAAAAAAATATTAGGACATTCCAGTCTTGCAAGTACTCAAGTCTATACGAATGCTAATATTGAACAATTGAAAAAAGTGTTTAATCGGGCTCATCCAAGAGCTTCAAAAAATGACGAATTATGAAGATCACAGTACAATCAATTGGTTTAACTCCACACGAACCACTAGAATCACACATTGAAAAAAAAGTAAGCAAACTGGATACTTTTTATGACAAAATTCAGGAGTGTAAAATATTCTTAAAAGTAGAAAACAACTCGGATAAAGCAAACAAAACGGCCGAGATTATTCTGGCGGTTCCGGGAGACGATATCGTAGTAAAGAAAACCTCTACAACTTTTGAAGAAAGTTTAGACCTATGCGTTGATACTGCTAAAAAGCTATTAATCAAGAAAAAAGAAATGGCTTAGGAAAAAAAGTTAAAAAAAGTTATTAAAAAATTTGAGAATTCAAAAAATCCGTTCTATATTTGCACTCGCAAAAAGGGAACAGCGATCTTTTGAATTCTTTTTTAATAATGCTTCCATAGCTCAGTTGGCCAGAGCACGTGATTTGTAATCTCGGGGTCGTGGGTTCGAATCCCTCTGGAAGCTCAATTAATATAAAATATCTGGGGAGATTCCAGAGTGGCTAAATGGGACTGACTGTAACTCAGTTGCTTCGGCTTCGTAGGTTCGAATCCTGCTCTCCCCACATTTTATATTAGAAAAAAGTTGCATAAATAAAGGATTTTCCTTAAGTTTGCACAGCGTTACCAATAATTTTGGAAACAAAATTGCGGAAGTAGCTCAGTTGGTAGAGCGTCAGCCTTCCAAGCTGAATGTCGCGGGTTCGACCCCCGTCTTCCGCTCGAATATCACACTCTTAAAAAGCGTGATTTTTTTTACTACTGAAATGATGTAGAGTAGAGTTTCTCACAGCGTTCAGTCCATGTATTAAAATGCTTCCATAGCTCAGTTGGCCAGAGCACGTGATTTGTAATCTCGGGGTCGTGGGTTCGAATCCCTCTGGAAGCTCAATTTAATATAAAATATCTGGGGAGATTCCAGAGTGGCTAAATGGGACTGACTGTAACTCAGTTGCTTCGGCTTCGTAGGTTCGAATCCTGCTCTCCCCACATTTTATATTAGAAAAAAGTTGCATAAATAAAGGATTTTCCTTAAGTTTGCACAGCGTTACCAATAATTTTGGAAACAAAATTGCGGAAGTAGCTCAGTTGGTAGAGCGTCAGCCTTCCAAGCTGAATGTCGCGGGTTCGACCCCCGTCTTCCGCTCAATAAAAATCACGCTTTCCGGTGTGATTTTTTAGTTTAAGCCGACTTAGCTCAGCGGTAGAGTGCTTCCTTGGTAAGGAAGAGGTCACGGGTTCAAGTCCCGTAGTTGGCTCTCATTTCATCCCGATGTCTTCGGGATTTTTTTATGTCTGAATTTCGTCTGAAATTTTAAAAACTTTCGGGAAAATTAAAAATAGTGATCCTTACCTTATAGATTCTGTTAAACACTCTGCATAAAAAGCAATTCGAATTTATTTTATTTTCAGGATAAAAATTTTCGGAAGCAGTCAATACAAATCTTAAAATTCAATTAAAAGTAATTCCTGCACTTTTGAATTCCTTTACAATCACCAAAAATTTCGTTACATTCGTATAAAATAATTTTCGATGAATATTCTTTTATTGGAAGACGATTTAATTCTTTCCGCGGAACTTTGCAAATTTCTGGAGTCAAATAATTTTACATGCGACAAGATTTATGATGGGGAAACATTTCTTCGCCAGATCAGGAACAGTTCCTACGATTTGTATCTTCTGGACATCAATGTTCCGAAAATTAACGGACTGGACGTTTGTCAGACCATCCGTTCTTTCGATAAAAATACACCCATTATCATTATTTCTGCTTACGGAGACCTTTCTGATAAAAAAGATGCCTTTACACGTTTGGCGGATGATTATCTGGTAAAACCGTTTCAATTTGAGGAATTATTGCTGCGTATCAATTCTCTGCTGAGAAGAAAAACACCTTCTGAAAATATGGATCAGGAAATTATCAGGATTGATGATCTCATTGTGAATAAAACTCAACAGAAAGTCTATCGTGGCGGAAATGAAATCAGTCTTACCCTGAAGGAATTTCAGTTGTTGGTTTATCTTGCGGAAGCGCAGGGAAGAACGGTTTCCAAACAGCAGATTACAGAACACGTCTGGGAACATAACTTTAATACCAATACCAATACTGTAGAAGTCTACATCAATTTTTTGCGTAAAAAGATCGATAAAGATTTTAAAGTAAAACTTATCCACACCCGATCGGGTTTCGGATATTATTTAAGCCCGTTATAGAATGTCTCTAAAAAGGAAGATCGCACTTAATCTCAGTATTGCCTTTTCATTGCTTTTCGGTATTGTGATGGTAGTCATTTATATGTCTTTTAATGATTTCCGAAGAGAAGAATTCAAAGAAAGATTCAGGCAGAGACTGGAGTTCACTTCTCATTTTATTGCCAAGTCTAAAGATTTTGAAGAAGAAGCTCCCATTTTTTTTAATGAAAATTCAGATAACATTCTTTTAAACGAAACCATATTAATTTTCAACGGGCAGAAAGAACTGATCTACAGTACCATTAAAGACCGTAATGTGACCTGGGATAATGATCTTCTTAAAGAGCTTGACGAAAAAAAAGTAATCTATTCCGAAAAAACAGTTCCCGAAATTTATGCGGCATTAAGAACCATCAACGGCGAAAAATATTATATTTTAACAAGTGCTTTAGATTCCAACGGAAAATCCAAACTGGAATATCTTAAATATCTTTTAATAACGGCTTATGTGATGAGTGCCCTTCTCATTGGCTTCTTCAGTTATTATTTCATGGGGCAGTTTCTAAAACCTCTGGAAGATCTTAATCAGGAAATTTCTGAAGTTACGGCTCATAAATTAACAACCCAAATCCCGGTTCGTAATTCTAATGATGAGATTGATGTTCTCGCCAAATCCTTCAATACAATGATCGGAAGATTAGACGATGTTTTTCAGTCGCAGAAAGATTTTACCGCAAGTGCTTCCCACGAAATACGGACTCCCATCACCAGAATGGCTTTTCAACTTGAAAATTTAATAAAATTCGGAGAGCATTCTCCTGAAACTTTATCATCTTTGCAGCAGATTCAAAGGGATGTGTATCAGCTTTCAGATCTTACCAATTCACTTTTGCTGCTTACCAAATTCGACAGGGAAAACATCCAGAGCATTTATGAAGAAGTAAGAATTGATGAAGTTATTTTTGAATCTTTTGAGGCGGTTGAAAAAAGCTACCCCAAATTGAAACTGGATTTTCTGATCTCCGAAGATACTTCTGAAGATGCACTTTTAACCATTAAAGGAATTCAGTCTTTACTCGATATTGTTTTCATCAACTTATTTAAAAATGCAGCCATCTATTCCGATGATGTGGAAGTGGATGTACTGATTAAAGAAAATGATGAACATCTGATTGTTGACGTCATTTCCCACGGAAATACCATTCCGAAAGAAGAACAGGCAAAACTTTTTGAAGCCTTTAAAAGAGGAAAAAATTCTCAGAATATTTCAGGTTCCGGATTGGGTTTAAGAATTGTTAAACGAATTCTCGAATATCACGGCGCACAAATTATCTATACTTCTCCGGCAGATCTCCTCAATAAGTTCAGTGTGATTTTTGTGAAATAATTTTTTAAATTAATCTAAAAACATTTACGTAATTCGGTTCTTGCGAACGAAAATATTCCCCAAAATTTTAAATAAATCTTTGCAAACTTAGCTTTTACATGAACTCAATTAATACTATAATCGGCTCGTAACTTGATTTAAATGAGATGATTATATGTTGCTGCTTAACAAATTTAATTTTTTTTTAAGCATTCTTTAAGAGTATTTTAATAGCAGAAAGGCATTTTTGTATCATAAAATCAATAAAATGAACAAATTTGCAGGGCTGTTCATCGTCATTTCCTCATTCATGATGGCACAACAGCAAATGTCGCTTCGGGATTGCGAAGAAGCTTTCCAGAAGAACAATTTACAACTGCTCGCCGAACAGTACAACATTAATATGGCTGATGCAGATATTTTGCAGGCTAAAATCTGGGAACTTCCGCAGTTGAGCGGACAAATTAACGCATACAACCCCGAAGACAGAAAAGTTTTCGATTTCGGACACGCAAAAGGAGCGCAGGTCACTCAATTAATTTACATGGGGGGCAAAAAGAAGAATGAAATTGCCTTCGCAAAATCCAATAAAGAACTGGCGCAGCTTCAGTTTGCTCAGCTTTTGGTAGATCTCAAATCCCAGCTTCGTTCCACTTATTTTGATCTTTACTACGAAAAACTAAAACTCGACAATACCAATAAGCAATTGGGTTACATGAACGATCTTCTGGCTGCCTACAAAATACAGTCTGCCAAAGGAAATGTTTCGCTGAAAGATGAAGTCCGATTACAGAGTATTGTCATTCAGCTAAATAACGACAAAGTCGGAATCAATAAAAATATTCTTGAATTTGAACAGGCTCTGAAACTTCTTACAGGAGTCACCGAAGATATAGAACCACAGCTTTCCGATTCCGAAGCGAAAGAAATTCTTGCCGCTCAGCCTTTTGGCGACGAAACGGAACTTCAGAAAAAAGCACTCGAAAACAATGCCGATTATCAATATAATTTAAAATTAATCGACAACAGTAAGCTGTATGCGCAATGGCAGAAATCTTTAAACGTTCCCGATCTTAATCTTGGAGCAGGGTGGGACCAGAATGGCGGAACTTTCAAAAATGAAGTCAATCTGATGGTCGGAATTCCTCTTCCACTTTGGAAATCCAATAAAGGAAATGTGGATAAAGCTAATTTTGCCATTCAGCAGAACCAGAAAAATGCAGAATTTCAGAAGCTGAATCTCGAAACAAAAGTACAGTCGGCTTACAAAATCTGGAAAACAAAATACGATCAGCTCAGTCAGATTAAATCTACCGATCTTAATAATATGGAACTGGTCTATAACGGGATGCTGAATAATTTCAGAAAAGGAAACATCAGTCTTATTGAATTTACAGACTTTATGGACAGTTACCGCGAAACGGCACTTCAGATTTACGATATGAAAAATGGGATCATGCAGTCTGCAGAACAATTGAATCAACTAGTACAAACGAAAATTTTCTATTAAACATGAAAAATTATATAATTCCGGTAATGATTACCCTGTCTGTTTTATCTTGCTCCAAAAAAGAGGAAGAAGCAAAACCGCAGGCAAAAAAAGGTTTTGAACTGAGCAACACGATGCTGAATTCAATCGATTTAGCAAAAGTTGAAAAGAAATATATAGAAGACGATTACAATTTCTACGGAAAGATTTCGGCAGACAAAAACAGCTACATCGATGTCTATCCTTTGGTCGGCGGAAATGTTTTAAGCGTTAATGTTGAACTGGGCGATCATGTAACCAAAGGTCAGGTTCTCGCCACCATACGAAGTACAGAATTGGCGGAAGTGCAGAAAGATGTGAGTGATGCAAAAACAGATTTAGTCGTTGCCCAGAACAATCTTCGCGTTGCCAAAGAAATGTACGAAGGAAAACTGAATACCGAAAGAGACGTTCTGGAAGCCAAAAGCCAGCTTCAGAAAGCCCAGGATCAGTTGCAGCGGGCAAGTGCAGTGAGTACAGTGTATAATGTAAAAAAAGGAAATATCTACAGTGTGGTTGCGCCAATCAGCGGATATATTGTTCAGAAAAACATCAATAAAGATATGCAGCTCAGAAGCGACCGAAGCGATAATATTTTTGATGTCGCCAATACCACCAACGTTTGGGCAATCATGAACGTTAACGAATCTGATATTGATAAAATCAGTCTCGGAATGAAAGCGCAGGTTTCCACATTATCGTATCCGGATAAAGTTTTTGACGGGAAAATTGATAAAATTTTTAAAATCATCGATCCTCAAACCAATGCGATGCAGGCGAGAGTAGTGCTTGATAACCAGAATGGATTATTGATTCCGGAAAGTAAAGCAACGATAAAAGTAACAAGTTCGGAGAATAAAACAGCACTTACAGTTCCTTCCAAAGCCGTGATTTTTGATGATAACAGAAGTTTTGTGGTGATTTATAAATCCAGAACCGATGTAAAAGTGAAAGAAATAAAAGTCCTGAAACAGGTAGGAGACATTACCTATGTTTCCGAAGGTTTATCCGAAGGAGAACAGGTAATCACAAACAATCAGTTGTTGATTTACCGCTCTTTGAATAGCTGATTTTATTTAAACCATTAAGATTTTAATTAAGAAATTAAGTTGAATTAAGAAAATATCTGAAGATATTTTAGACATCGGTTTTTAAAATCGTTTATAAGTCACCTAATAATTCTTAACTCTTAATGGTTAAAATCAAAAGATCTTCGCTGAGTGAATAGTTTATGCTGAGCTTGTCGAAGCACCTTTGCAAACTTAAAAACATATGGTTTGTCAAAAAAGCTTCGCGCTCCTTGCGTTAAAAACAAAAGAAAATAAATTCAACGACTTTTTTAGGTCAAAAAAAATCCATCATGAACAAATTCATTAAAAATATCATTGCTTTTTCGTTAAAAAATAAGGCATTCACCTTTATTTGGGTAGCGATTCTGGCGGTTTCGGGATTCATAAGTTTCAAAAATATGCCTATTGAAGCCTTTCCCGATGTTACCAATACCCAGATTGTCATCATCACCCAATGGAACGGACGAAGTGCCGAAGAAGTAGAACGTTTCGTTACCACGCCTATTGAACTCGCAATGAGTCCCGTTCAGAAGAAAACCAGTGTAAGAAGTACCACGATGTTCGGACTTTCCATTGTTAAAATTCTCTTTGACGATGGAGTAGACGATATTTTTGCCAGAAATCAGGTCAATAATCAGCTTCGGACCGTGAGTCTTCCCGATGAAGTGGATCCCGAAGTTCAACCGCCTTACGGACCGACCGGAGAAATTTT
The DNA here is from genome assembly GCF_037149975.1 of Chryseobacterium sp. VD8. Taxonomy (NCBI): domain Bacteria; kingdom Pseudomonadati; phylum Bacteroidota; class Flavobacteriia; order Flavobacteriales; family Weeksellaceae; genus Chryseobacterium; species Chryseobacterium sp. VD8. The sequence continues at coordinate 51,136 of NZ_JBBCQL010000004.1, forward strand.
CAGATACACTTTACAAAGCAAAACCAAAGATTCCAGAGAACTGTTAACCTTACAAAACTGGGTAATCGACCGTGCGTTGAGAGGAGTTCCCGGTGTTGCAGACATCAACGTTTTCGGAGGTCAGGACAAAGTGTTCGAATTAAGCATCGATCCGAGAGCTTTAGATAAATACAATCTTACACCGCTTCAGGTCTATGATGCTGTTACAAAAAGTAATTTGAATGTCGGTGGTGATGTTATAGAGAAAAACGGACAGGCGTATGTTGTACGTGGAATCGGTTTGGTGAAATCTGTTGCCGATATCGGAAATATTACCATCCAGAACGACAGCGGAAACCCTGTTCTTGTTAAAAATGTTGCTGAAGTACACGAAAGTTCGATGCCGAGAGTAGGACAGTCGGGACTCAATCATCAGGAAGATACTGTTGAAGGAATTGTCGTGATGCGGAAAGGAGAAAATCCGCGTGAAGTTTTGGTCGGTGTAAAAGCAAAAATTAAAGAACTCAATGAAAAAGTGCTTCCGAAAGATGTAAAAATGGTCACTTTTTATGACCGTGATAATCTGATGGATTTCACCACGCACACCGTAATGCACAACCTTATTGAAGGAATTGTTCTGGTTACGGTAATCGTCTTGATTTTCATGGCAGACTGGAGAACAACGCTTATTGTATCCATCATCATTCCTTTATCCTTATTGTTTGCGTTTTTATGTTTGAAACTCGCGGGAATGAGCGCAAATTTACTTTCACTCGGAGCAGTAGATTTCGGAATTATCATCGACGGAGCGGTCGTCATGGTCGAGGGACTTTTTGTGATGCTCGATCATAAAGCCCACAAATACGGTGATGAAAAATTCAATAAACTGGCAAAAGCAGGCTGGATCAAACAGACGGGAACAGGTCTTGGAAAAGCAATTTTCTTTTCAAAACTCATCATCATTACTTCCCTGATCCCGATTTTTTCATTTCAGAAAGTAGAAGGAAAAATGTTTTCACCATTGGCATTTACGTTAGGTTTTGCTTTAATGGGCGCTTTAATTTTTACGTTAACGCTCGTTCCGGTGCTTTCGCACATCCTTTTAAATAAAAATGTAAAGGAGAAGAATAATCCGTTCGTGAATTTCTGGGACAGAATTGTGTTGAAAGGATTCAATTTTACCTTTAAACATAAAAAACTCAGTTTAATTGTTTCTTTGTCATTTTTAGCCG
>NZ_JBBCQL010000005.1:0-49273 GCF_037149975.1 Chryseobacterium sp. VD8
ATGCAGATATTCTGGTTTTTTACAGAATGCTGTTTGCGGCGATCTGCCTTTTCGTATACATCCGTGTTTTTAAAAAAGACAGCATTAAAGTTTCAAAAAAAATATTTTTCCAACTGGCTGCAATCGGTTTTTCGATGGCGCTTCACTGGTACTGCTTTTTTTACTCCATTAAAATTTCCAATGTTTCCATTGCATTAAGCTGTTTGTCTTTATCCACTTTATTTGCATCCATTCTGGAACCTTTGATTTTCAAAAGAAAGATTGATATTTCGGAAGTCGTGATGGGAGTGGTAATTGTCGCCTGTATTTTATTGATCTTCAAAACAGAATTTCAGTACAAAGAAGGAATATTTTACGGAGTGTTGTGTGCCATTTTCGGAACCATTTTTTCGGTTTTCAACGGAAAGATGTTTGGGAAAACAAGCTCAGGAAACATTATTTTTTATGAAATATTCTCAGGATGGTTTATTTTATTAATATTCTATCTCTTCTCAGGACAATTTTTTTCGATAAATGAAATAAGTTACCGCGATATTGCGTTAATAGGTGTACTGGCAAGTGTTTTCACAGCTTTTCCGATGTTGGAATCGGTGAATCTCATGAAATATATTTCGCCTTTTACATTAATTTTAACAGTTAATTTAGAACCGGTTTACGGAATTATACTAGCTTTTTTTATCTTTGGGGAATCAGAACACATGAGCCCGATTTTTTACATCGCTTCAGGAGTTATGATACTGGCAATCATTGCTAACGGATTGATAAAAGCTAAAAAACAAAAAACTTTAAATTAAGCATCAATTGATATGATGAAAAAATATTTTTTACTTGCATTCTCTCTGGTTTTCGGGATATCGCAATCCCAGATCATCAGAAAATATTCCAACGAATTTCTGAACATCGGAGCCGGAGCAAGAGGTCTTGCGATGGGAGGCGCAGTAATCTCCAATCAGGATGATGTCTATTCTCCGATGTGGAATCCTGCAGGATTAATGGGTGTGGAAAAAGACTGGCAGGGAGCTGCAATGCACGCCGAATATTTCGAATCTATCGCAAAATACGATTATCTTGCCTATGCCAAAGTGCTGGAAACCGGGGTTTTCGGAGTTTCTGTTGTAAGATTAGGAGTAGATAATATATTAAATACCACACAGTTAATCGACACCGAAGGAAATATTGATTATGATAAAATCACTAAATTCTCTCAGTCCGATTACGCAGCAATTCTTTCCTATGCATTCAATCCGGGAGGAAATCAGAAGCTTGATGTGGGGATTAACGCTAAAATCGTTTACAGAAATGTAGGGAAATTCGCCAACGGATATGGTTTCGGTTTCGATGTGGGAGCTATTTATAAAATGGACAACGGCTGGAAACTGGGAGGGATGCTGAGAGATGCAACCACTACCGTGAACTTCTGGAGCGTAAACCAGAAAGAACTTTCCACAGTGGTTAACGGAGAAGAATTCAACCCTGCGCCAAAAGATAAAATGGAACTTACGATGCCTAAATTAAATGCAGGCGTAAGCAAAATGTTTGAAATCAACAGCAGTGTTTACGTTTTGCCAGAAGCGGGAATTAACGTAGATTTCGCAAAAACGGCAGCATTGGTTTCTACTGATTTTGCCAGTTTAACGCCTTATGCCGGAGCAGAATTAGGTTACCAGAAAATGATTTTCGTGAGATTGGGAGTTAACAGATTCCAGTCGATTACAGATATTGAAGATCTCAGAAGAAAAGTTTCTTTCCAGCCAAGTGCAGGAATCGGGATCAGATACCGAGGTCTTACGCTGGATTATGCAATTACCAATTCCGGAATCGGAGGATCTAATTTCTATTCCAATTTCTTTTCCCTGAAACTGGATATCGGGCAGTTCAGAAACGATTAAAATTAAAATTAAATGAAAAAAATATCGCTTATCGTATTAACAGCCAGTTCGATGTTTGCTTTCGGACAAAAAGTTTCAGATTATAAATATATTTCCCTTCCTTCAAAATTTACAACATTTAAAGAAGATTTTGGTTTGGGAGAAATGCTTACAAAAACTTTAAGAGGTAAAAATTATACAGTAATTCCTTCGGATAAGTTACAATGGCCAGCTGAAGCGCAAAGTAATCCGTGCAATGTTCTGATGGCAGATATCATCAACGACAGTGGTTTTTTACGAAACAAAGTTTTGGTTCAGTTTAAAGACTGTAACGATAAGGTGGTTTCATCTGCAAAAGGAGCTTCCAACATTAAGGAATACAAAGAAGGTTATCAGGATGCACTGAAACAGACTTTTGTGTCTATTTCTCCTGCTAATCCTGTAGCGCAAACTTCTCCGGCAAAAGTTCAGGAAGCCGTAACCACAACTTCTGCACAGACTGTTGCCAATAACTCATCTCCATCTGTAGACAATACGGCGTTGAAATTCAGCAATGGAAAAACAGACCTTCAGAAGATTCAGATCGACAATTCTCAGTTCATTCTGGTGAATTCTAACAGCTCTTCGCCGTTTGCGACTTTCAAAGCTACAACGAAAAGCGATGTTTTCAGAGTAAAACTTCAAAACGGAGAATCCACTTTAGGTTATTACGAAAATGGAAATATCGTAATTGAAATGCCTGTTTCCGGCGGAGATTATAGCAAAGAAATATTTTATAAGAAGTAAAAGCAATAATACATAAAATCAAAAGTCCTCATAACGAGGACTTTTTTTGTAAATTTAAATATGAAGAAGTTTTTGAGTTAAGTGATCGTTAACCTGATCTAATTTATGAAAAATATTTAAATTAACAAATATTATAAAAATTATTTTCATAAAATTATTTATTAATTATAATTTATTTTATGTTTATCTCTATTCGTTGAAAAAATCATAAATGATTTTAGCTTTGCTTTTCCCTAAAATCTCCTCCAATGTCTCAAGATTAGATTCCTTGATTCTCTTTACCGATTTTAATTTTGAAAGCAATAATTCAATTGTTTTTTCCCCAACTCCCGGAATTTCTTCCAGTTCAGATTTTATCGTAGAATTTTTTCTTCGGGTTCTGTGATGTTTCACCCCGAAACGGTGCGCTTCGTCTCTTACACGCTGCAAAATCTTCAGCGTTTCAGACTTTTTATCAAGATATAAAGGAATAGGATCTTCCGGAAAGAAAATCTCTTCCAGACGTTTTGCTATGCCTACAACGGTAATTTTGCCGTACAATCCTAAAAGTCTCAGACTTTTTACCGCAGAAGATAACTGACCTTTTCCACCGTCAATCAAAATCAACTGTGGCAGATCTTCGCCTTCATCCAGCATTCTTTTGTAGCGGCGGTAGATCACTTCTTCCATTGTAGCAAAATCGTTGGGACCTTCCACCGTTTTCGGATGAAAAATTCTGTAATCGGCTTTGCTTGGTTTTCCGTCTTTAAAAACAACACACGCAGAAACAGGATTTGTCCCCTGAATATTGGAGTTATCAAAACCTTCAATATGTCTTGGTTCAACAGGCATTCTCAGCAATTTCTGCATTTCAGACATAATTCGGTTCGTATGCCTTTCCGGATCAACAATCTGAACCTGTTTTAATTTTTCTAAACGGTATTCTTTCGCATTCTTTTCAGAAAGCTCAACGATTCTTTTTTTATCCCCCACTTTCGGAACGATCAGTTTTACATTCGGAATTTCAATAGACAGATGAAAAGGCAGAAGCACTTCTTTTGAATGAGAATCGAATTTCTGACGGATTTCCACCAAAGCCTGCTCCATAATGTCTTCGTCGCTTTCCTCAAGGATTTTTTTAATCTCAGTGGTATAACTCTGAATAATATTTCCGTTCCTTATTTTAAAGAAATTAACGTAAGCAGCCGTTTCGTCGCTTGTCATTCCAAAAACGTCTACATCATCAATACTCGGATTCACCACTGTATTTTTAGTCTGATAATCTTCAAGCGCATCAATTCTTTCTTTGATGATCTGAGCATTTTCAAACTGAAGATTCGTTGCATATTTCATCATCTGGTTCACCAGATATTCTTTCGCTTTACGGAAATCTCCTTTGATGATTCCGCGGATGGCATCTATTTTTTCATCATAATCTTCCTTGCTTTCCAGTCCTTCGCAGGGTCCTTCACAGTTTTTGATGTGATATTCCAGACAGACTTTGTATTTTCCTTCATCAATTTTACTCGGAGCTAAATTGAGATTGCAGGTTCTTAATTTGTAAATATGCTTTATCGTATCAAGAAGAATCTTTGCAGGACGCACTTTTGCGTAAGGTCCGTAATATTCGGAACCGTCTTTAATTTTGGTACGGGTAAGAAAAATTCTCGGAAAATCTTCATTTTTAATACAGATCCACGGATACGTTTTGTCATCCTTCAGCATAACATTATAAAACGGCTGATGTTCCTTAATTAAATTATTTTCCAGTAAAAGTGCATCATATTCACTGTTAACGATCGTTGTTTCCAGCCGCTGGATTTTACCCACCATGATTTTGATGCGGTACCCTGAAAGATTTTTGTTGAAATACGAGAGAACCCTTTTTTTCAGATTTTTAGCCTTTCCTACATACAAAAGCTGATCATTTTTGTCATAATAACGATAAACACCGGGCTCGGAAGGTAAAGTTTTGAGTTGTAATTCTAAAGAAGGATTCATATAACAAAACTACGGAATTTAGAAGCACAAAAAAAGCCGCAGAAATACTACAGCTTTATAATGTTTGTTAAAATTGATTGTAATTAAACAGTTTCTTTATATACGGTTTATTCTTTTCTGCTTAAAAATTTAGCTTTGGCTCATTTCTGTATACTGATACACTAAAAAGCTGAAATAATCCCATTCCACAGAATTCTTAGGATATTTTTCATAAACTCAGGATTGTCGCCAAAAAGAAAATCATAATTGTCTTCGAAATCATCTTTATGAAGCCACATTACTTTGTCTCCTTTTTTTACGTAGTAGGATTTTGTAACGCCGCCTCCCAACTGCGGAGAACCCATCACCGAAAATCCGCCGGTTTCTTTTGCTCGAGGATCATGATATACAGAAATGATATCATCAAATTCCGGATTGATAACCTGCATTAAGAATTCTTTGTCGTCTTTCTTATTTTTCAGGGAAACCGTCTGGTTTACAAAATGAATGCGGTCTTTGGTCGTAGAATTTTTTAATTTTTTTGTCTGATAGTTTCTGATGTTGCCCATGTACTTAAAAACTTTCCCCACTTTTTCCGCCTCATTCGGATACAGATACATTTCGCTGATGTTATCGGCAACAAATACTGATGGCTTTTTAGAAATGCTATCTTTCAGGGTAACCTCGAAAATCTGACCTTTTTTCGTATCTGTTTTGCTGCAGAAACATTTATGAGTCGTTCCGTCCTTTAATATTACGGTAGAAGTTTTTTTTACAGAGGGAGCGTTAAAACCTTCGTTAAAAAGGTACTGTTCCATTTTTTTAATTTCTTCTTTGGAGTATTTTACTTTCTGTGCGAAAGATGCTGTGCTTACCAAAAACAGCGCAAACACTAAAGTTTTAAGTTTCATGGGGATGTTAATTTTTATATTTCTGCGGTAAAAATAGCAAATTAATTCACTTATTTTCAGAAAAATATATGCTGTTGAAATTTAGTTTTTCCAATCGTTGCCAAATGCGTAATTTTAAGACAAAATTTTGAGAATGATATACGGTGTAGATGTTTTCAGTTTCCATGATGTTTTGGAGATCTGCAAAACTCCAAATAAAGCTAAATTAAACAAAACCGCTAAAGAACAGATTTTAAAATCCCAGAAAAATGTGCAGCAGATTGTAGAATCAGACCGATGTGTTTATGGGATCAATACAGGTTTCGGACCTCTTTGCGATACAAAAATATCGGCGGATGAAACTGCGCAGTTGCAATATAATTTAATTATTTCCCATGCGGTAGGTGTAGGAAAACCAATTGATAAAGAACTTTCTAAAATTATGATGATTGCAAAAGTTCATGCACTGTCAAAAGGTTTTTCCGGAGTTTCTCTGGAAGTGATCGAAAGATTGATCTTAATGCTGGAAAAAGACATCATTCCTGTTGTTCCGGAGCAGGGTTCTGTAGGAGCTTCGGGAGACTTGGCACCTTTGGCGCATCTTGTTTTACCGCTTTTGGGGCTGGGAAAAGTTTGGGTTGGGAATGAAATTTTTGAAACAGCCGAAATTTTAGAAAAAAATAATCTCGAATCTTTGGTTTTAGGACCGAAAGAAGGATTGGGATTAATCAACGGAACGCAGTTTATTCTTGCTCATGCAATTAAAGGATTAGAAAAATTTGAATATTTACTTGATCTTGCAGACATGACAGCGGCAATGAGTATTGAAGCATACAGAGGTTCAGCAAGTCCGTTTAAAAAAGAACTGCATGAGATCCGTCCGTTTGAAGGAAGTAAAAAAGTAGCGGCAAGAATGCTTAAATTTTTAAAAAGTTCTGAAAATCTTAAAGCACACGAATACTGCGACCGTGTTCAGGATCCGTATTCCATGAGATGCGTTCCGCAGGTTCACGGTGCAAGCAGAAATGCATTCGAACATCTGAAAATGATGGCAGAAACTGAACTGAATTCGGTAACGGATAATCCAATCGTTTTAAGCGCGGAAGAATCTATTTCCGGAGGAAATTTCCACGGACAATTGATGGCTTTACCTTTGGATTATGCAACTTTGGCTGCTGCCGAACTGGGAAATATTTCAGATAGAAGAAGTTACTTGTTACTGGAAGGAAAATACGGCTTACCAAGATTGCTAACGGAAAGTTCAGGTTTAAATTCCGGATTTATGATTCCTCAGTATACTTCTGCTGCGTTGGTTACAGAAAATAAAACATTGTGTTTTCCGGCTTCTGCGGATTCTATTCCGACGAGTTTAGGACAGGAAGATCATGTTTCGATGGGAAGTATTTCCGGAAGGAAATTCAATCAGGTTCTTGGAAATCTGGTCAATATTTTAGCGGTTGAACTTATGTTTGCAGCACAAGGTTTAGAATTCCGAAGACCTGCAAAATGTTCAAAAATTATTGAAGAAAACTTTGCAATTCTCCGTTCAAAAGTTACCAAGCTTGAAGATGACAGATTGATCGGACAGGACATGCTTGCAATCGCAGAATTGATAAATGAAAGAAAATTTATAGTTAATTAAAACAAGATGAAAAAAATTTTAGTAGCGTTTGTTCTTTTTATAGGTATTACAGGCTTTGCCCAAACATCAAAAGAAGCAAAAATTAAAGAATTAATTGAAGTTACCGGAGTCAGTAAAATGGCGGTACAGGGAGCTCAGCAATTTGTGAATGCTTACAAAGAAAATTATAAAGATATTCCTGATGAATTTTGGAATGGATTTTTAAAGGAAGTTTCCTCAGAAGAATTTTCTAAACTCTATATTCCTATTTATGCAAAATATTATACAGAATCGGATCTTGATGAGCTGATAAAATTCTACAAAACTCCTATCGGACAAAAAACAATTTCTAACATGCCTTTAATCATGAATGAAAGTATGGAAGTTGGCAGAGAATGGGGGCAGAATTTAGCAAAAAAGCTGATTGATAAAATTAACACACAAAAAGGGTATCAATCTCCACCGCCACCAAAAAGTAAATAATGCAAAGACTTCCGGAAATGGAAGTCTTTTTTATTTTTTAAGATTTAAAAAAATATTTGTCTTGAATTGTGAAATATTAATGTCATTTGTGTTCAAAAAACATCACCACTTGAAAAGTACTAAAAGTTAAAAACAAAATCTTTAATTTAGCCTAAAACCATTGCCATGACAATTAAAAGAACAGATTCTTCCAATAAAGATTTTCAAAATTTAGTAAAGCTTTTAGATGCGGATTTAGCCATTCGTAATGGGGAACATCATGGTTTTTACGATCAGTTTAACAAAATTGATATGATCAAAAACTGTATTGTCATTTATGTGGATGAAATTCCTGCAGCTTGTGGAGCATTCAAAAAATTTAACGAAGAAACGGTTGAAATTAAAAGAATGTAAACCAATCCTGATTTCAGAAAGAGAGGTTTAGCAACAGCCATCGTTAAAGAACTGGAAATCTGGGCAAAAGAATTTAATTATACGAAAACAGTGCTGGAAAGCTCACGCGAGCAGAATGAGGCACTATCCGTTTATGAAAAGAGCGGTTACACCAGAATTCCGAATTACGGACAGTACATCGGAATTGATAAAAGTGTCTGTTATGAAAAAGTTTTGTAACTTAATTTTATAGTACTATTTCAAGCATAATAAATTTTTAAATTCTGTTGTTCGGTAATTCATTGTAAATTAATATCTTGGTTTTACCAATCAAATAGTATTTATATGAGAAAAAATGTTTTTTACCTTTTACTCTTGTTCTTTGTTTTTACTTCATGTAACAGAGACGACCTTCAAAACAATGTTGCCGGTACAGAAATCACTCAGAAAGATCCTTTAACGGCAAAACAGATCAATGAAAAAATCAACGAAACCATCAAAACAAAAGGCAGATTTTCATGGAATGAATCTTCCGATCATTTTCTGTGGAGCGGAATTTTTCAGGGAAATAAAATTGCTTCCATCGGATTTGGCTCTTCTTTCGACAGAAGTCTGGATGCGAACAACAAAGCTATTGAAAACGAAATTTTAGATCTGATTAAAAAATATGAAGGAAAGACCGACAGAATTTTACTGTCTTCAGACCAATATCTGAATCAGATCGATGTTGCCATCGAAAAGCAGGAGACGGTGATTGCACTCAGAAAAATGAAAAACATCCGTTATCTGGAACCTGCAGATTACCGTTATTTTGAAAACGAAAAACAATTTGGGGCAACTGCAAAATCCAGCAGCAGCTCTTCAGGCTGCGGATTTGAATCTACCGCTTTGAATGCTGTAGATTACACAACCGTTTCTCCCAATGCAAAAGCACCGTGGTCATTTACGAAACACAATATCATTAATGCATGGAGTTACAGTACAGGAGCTGGAGTAACGATAGGAGTGATAGACAGCGGTGTTTCTCCCGAGCAGTCTTTATTGGGAAGCAGCTTTAATAACGGACTTTCTACAGGACGAAGCATCAGCAAAAATGGAGTATATGTAGATTCAGTCTGGCCGTGGAGTACAGGATACGACGGTTCTGCCGACAAATGCGGTCACGGAACAAGCATGGCTTCTGCAGCAGCAGCGCCTAGAAACAATCAGGGACAACCGGTTGGAGTAGCTTATAATGCCAATCTGGTAACTTACAGAGCGGCTTCTAATGTGGTTTTAGACGGATATCATGAGCAAAACGGAGTGAAAATAGCCTTTACAGAGCTGGGAAATAATAACACTGTAAAAATTATTTCGATGTCGATGGGACATATCTTTTCTGTCGGAAAAATTGAAGATGGGGTAAAATATGCGTACTCAAAAGGAAAACTAATTTTCTGCGCAGGCGGAACTTCTACCAGTTTTACCAATTTTGTAGGTGTAATTTTTCCTGCATGGATGCCTGAAACACAAGCGATAACAGGAGTAAAAGAAAATACGTCCAATCAGAAATGCGATGTCTGCCATTCAGGAAGCGAAATTGATTTTACTTATCAGATGGAAAGAGCTTCGGGAAGCAATATTCCGGTACTGAGTTATTATAACGGACAAACAGATTATGTGGGAGGATCTTCTGTAGCAACGGCTTCCACCGCAGGAATTGCGGCGTTGGTCTGGGCTAAAAATCCTTCATGGACGAGAGATCAGGTTATTAATAAAATGAGACAGTCTGCAACCTATTATCCGACTCCGAACTCAGATTACGGATACGGAAATATCAATGTTTTACAGGCAGTTCAGTAAAAAATTAAACGAAAAAATAGAGAAAAAGGATTATTGTTAATTAGCAATATTCCTTTTTTATTTCTCCTGAATCATTCTATTAAGTATTTCTACTTAGATGAAAAAATGAGTAAATCTACGCTAACATATTTATTTTAAGCGTGGTAACTTTGAAATGTGATCACAAACAAAACTTAATAATCCTGGAGACCAGAAACCATTCAAACGGGGCGAAATCCGAAAAGCCAAAAGAGTAGGAACACAAAATATAATTAATCATGGAAACAAAAGAATTAGTAGGAGGCTGGACAGCGTATCATCCTTTAACACCGGAAGATAAAAAAGTATTTAACGAAGCAATGCAAGGATTTGTGGGCGTAAACTATAATCCGCAATCGGTATCTACACAATTGGTAAACGGAACAAACTACCGTTACAAATGTCTTGCTTCAATGCCGCCTTCTGAGGTAGTTTGGGAAGCTATTGTAGAAATTTATGCTCCGATTAACGGACAACCTCATGTTGTTGGTATCCAAAGATTGTAATAACAGCATTACCCTTAATAAAAAAGAAAGCGGAAGAAAAATTATCTTCCGTTTTTTTTATCCTATTCTCACGCTCGTCATACTCAGAGATCCTCCAATTAATTCATCATTAAATAAACTGAGGCTTTCAGATTTCTCCTTCAGTCCTAAAGTATAGATCAGTGGAAGATAATGATCCGGAGAAGGAACTGCATATTGCAGCGAAGTTCCCTGTTTCTGGTAATCGATGATGTTCCGGAAATTTCCGTCCAAAAGCCAGTTGTTGGTTTTCTCTCTGGCTTCAATCGCCCAGTCCCAGCCGGCTCCGACGGTATTGATGTTTCTCCAGTCGATCAGTCTCAAATTATGAACTATGTTTCCGCTTCCGATAATTAAAATTCCTTTTTCGCGGAGCTTATTGAGTCTCTTAGCTAAATCAAAATGATATTGCGGAGATTTTGTATAATCAATACTCATCTGAATAACAGGAATATCTGCATTCGGATACATATGTTTAATCACCGACCATGCTCCGTGGTCCAGTCCCCAATTATGATCTTCTTCCACCACAACCGGAGCCAGTAATTTTACAGTTTCTTTTGCCAGTTCAGGATTTCCCGGAGCCGGATACTGTACATCAAACAAAGCCTGCGGAAAGCCTCCAAAATCATGAATCGTTCTCGGCATTTCCATTGCCGTTACTTTCGTTCCCTGTGTAAACCAGTGTGCCGAAATACAGAGAATAGCGTTCGGTTTCGGAATTTCAACGGCAGCTTTTCGGAAACCTTGTACAAACTGGTTTTCTTCAATAGCATTCATCGGCGAACCGTGTCCCAGAAAAAGAACAGGCATTTTCTCTGTATTATTAAAATTTTCGCTGATGTTTTGTAAATCGTTGAGGTTCATTTCTTTTATTCTCGAAAACAGAAAAGAGCAAAGGTAATATAACTTTCCTTTGCTCTTTTACCTTGATTTTTTATGTTTTATGCTTGTTTTACAAACTGTAATTCTCCGGCGATTTTTACTTCTTCGCTTACCATTACACCTCCCGCTTCAAGAGCAGCATTCCAGTTCAGGCCGAAATCTTTTCTGTTGATTTTCCCTTCGAAAGAGAAACCAGCCTTTGTATTTCCCCATGGGTCAACATTAATTCCGTTGAAATCAACATCAAGTGTTACAGGCTTCGTAATTCCGTTAATCGTTAAATTTCCTGTTACTTCATTGTTCAAAGCAGAAGATTCGAAAGTAATTGTTGGATTGGCTTCAGCGTTAAAGAATTCAGCCGATCTTAAATGGTTGTCTCTGTCTGTATTGTGGGTAGAGATGGATGCTGTCTGAATAGTCGCTGTTGTTTTAGCGTTTGCAAAAGTATCGTCTTCCGCATCAATTTCAGCCGTAAAATCTGTAAAGTTTCCTTTAATATTAGAGATCATCATGTGTTTTACTTTAAAAGTAATTTCACTGTGAGCAGGGTCTAGGTTCCATTTTGTTGCCATTGTATTAATATTTTTTGTTGTTAATTATACTGCAAATTTAGATCAGAGAAGAGGTACAAATCATTGACGTAGGATAAGAAATGATTTTCGCTATATTTTTACAATCCTGTCATTTCAATGAATGAGAAATCTTAAAAAAAAAATTTTAAGGAAAAAGCAAAACAACTTTAAATTCTAGTACGCTCATACACTCAAACTCTTAAACACTCACACGCTCACACGCTCACACGCTCAAACCCTCCAACTCCCCAACTTAAAAACTCTCCAACCTAATCAGGAGCTTTATCGCGCTTTCCGCACTCGCTATTTCTTTAGTTTCGGCGCGGCTCCGCCGCGCCGAAACTAAAGAAATGAGCTCAGACAAATGCTGCAATCACGGCTAGGATTGAAGCAGGTTATTCATTACCCGTCATTACGAGCAGAAGGTCTGTGAACGTAGTTCTGAAGCGACGAAGCAGTCTCAAAAATCGTACACAAAAGTCTTTATTGGATTTATTCAAAGTATTTCAAAAGTCTGCAAAGAGAAAAAATCTTGATTTTTTTAAAACTTATGTGCTCTTTTTTCCATTTAAGTATTAAACTTAAACTACTAAAGTGTTACAATCTTTTGCATCTTTTGCGGTAAAAAAGTTTAGACAAGTTTATTTTATGCTGAGCTTGTCGAAGTGCCGTTGCGACCGAAAAATCCGCCTAATCATTAAAACAAAACCCTTTGCGTATTTTGCGTTAAAATTCTAACCAATGCTTATAACAAAGCAAACTCCAATAAAAACAGAAGTCTCACTTTGTCATTTAATAAGATTTGAAATTACTTCAAATAAATTCAAAATAAACAACAGCAAACAGCCATCACCAACCAACAAAAAACCAAACTCCCATTTTGCTTTAACACTTCTTAACCATTGATATTTATTTCTTATTTTTGAAGGATTCAATTTTATACAATGAAATTATATAAATTATCTTTATGGATGCTGGTTTTTGGAGGTAGTACATTTGCGCAGACCCAAAAATACACAATGGCGGAGGCAGTTAATGGGATGAGAACCAATTTAGCCGTTAAAAATATCTCGCAATTTTCATGGTCTGCAGATGGAAAATCTTATATTCAGGCGGTAAAAGGCGGATATTTAATCACCGATCTGAAAACCAACAAACAGGATACGCTGGTTTCTTTATCTCAGTTGAATAAGAATTTAACAGACAATAAATTCAAAGCAGTTCCACAAATTAAATTCATCAGCAATTCTCAGGGATATTTTAATTCCGGCGGAAAAATGGTATGGGTAGAAAAATCCGGCAGCGACTGGAAAACAAAAAATTCCGTTGCTTTGGATAATAACGCTGAAAATATGAAGATTTTTGGGGACAACCAGACTTTTGCCTTTACCGTAAAGAATAATTTATTTGTCAACAAAAACGGAAAAACCATTGCAGTAACCAATGATACCGATGAAAATATCCTGAATGGAGCTTCCAATGTTCACCGTAACGAATTCGGAATTGATACCGGAATTTTCCCGGCACCAAATTCAGAGAGCGTGGCGTTCTACAGAATGGATCAGACGATGGTTGCAGATTATCCGATTATCGACTGGTCTGTAACTCCTGCAGTAAATCATAACATTAAATATCCGATGGCGGGGAAAACGTCTCATCAGGTAAGTCTGGGAGTTTTCAACATTAAAACTCAGAACACAACCTTCTTAAATATCGAAGGCGAAAAAGATCAGTACTTAACGGCTGTTACCTGGAGTCCGGATTCAAAGTATATTTTTGTAGGCGTTCTGAACAGAGGACAGAATTATCTGAAAATGAATCAATATGATGCTTCGACAGGAAATTTAGTGAAAACTTTATTCGAAGAAACCAGCGATAAATATGTGGAACCTCAACATCCTTTAACGTTCTTTCCAAATTCCAATACAGATTTCATCTGGCAGAGCCAGAGAACAGGATATAATCATTTATTTCACTACAATCTGGAAAAAGGACTTGTTGCACAGATTACAAAAGGAGATTGGCTGGTAACGGATATTTTAGGTTTCAATGAAAAGAAAAAAGAAATCTATTTCACCTCCACCAAAGAAACTCCTCTGGAAAAGCATTTGTACAGAATCAACTGGACAAATTTTAAGATGCAGAGAATGGATAACGCAGAAGGAGTTCACTCCGGAGTGTTAAGCAGTGACGGGAATTTCCTTTATGACCTGTACAGTAACGCAGAAACGCCAAGAGTTGCCAACATTATTAATACGAATACTTTAAAGACAAACAATCTTCTGACCGCTGAAAATACACTGAAAAATTATCAGCGTCCGGAAATTAAAAATATCAACTTAAAAGCCGACGACGGAACAATTTTGTACGGAAAAATGATTCTTCCGACTAATTTTGATCAGAACAAAAAATATCCGGTGATTGTTTATTTATACAACGGTCCGCATTTACAATTAGTAACCAATTCTTTCCCGGCATCCGGAAATCTTTGGTACGAATACATGGCGCAAAACGGATACATCATTTTCACGATGGACGGAAGAGGTTCTTCTAACCGTGGTTTAAAATTCGAGCAGGCAGTTTTCAGAAATCTGGGAACTACAGAAATGAACGACCAGATGAAAGGAGTAGAGTATTTAAAATCTCTTCCTTACGTAGATTCCGAAAGAATGGGAATCCACGGATGGAGCTTCGGAGGGTTTATGACAACGAGTTTCATGCTTCGTAAGCCGGATGTTTTCAAAGTGGGCGTTGCAGGAGGACCCGTAATCGACTGGAGTATGTACGAAATTATGTATGGCGAAAGATACATGGATACACCGCAGGAAAATCCGCAAGGATATGCAACAGCCAATCTTCTGGATAAAGTTCAGAATCTGAAAGGAAAATTACTGATGATTCACGGAGCGCAGGATGATGTTGTGGTTTGGCAGCATTCGGTTAAATTCATCAAATCTGCGGTTGATAATGGTGTCCAGTTGGACTATTTTGTATATCCGGGACATCCGCACAACGTGATCGGAAAAGACAGAGTGCATCTCATGCAGAAAGTAACGGATTATTTTGACCAAAATCTGAAAAAATAATCCTGAAATATTGATAATGAACTTCACCAAAAAAGGCAGAGTACACTTTCATACGTTCGATTCGTTGAGGTTTCTGTCTTTTTTATTGGTTTTTTTGCGCCATTCCCCCGTTCCCGAAGATAGTTTTCTATACTATTTTTCAAAGGAAGGGGGGATTGGTGTTTCTTTTTTCTTCGTACTGAGCGGTTTCCTCATCACTTATATTCTTATTCTCGAAAAAATAAACAATAACGGAACAATTCCGCTGAAAAAGTTCTTTACGAGAAGAATTTTAAGAATATGGCCGCTTTATTATGCCATGGTACTTTTTGCGATATGTACGCCTTTAATTCTCAATTTTTTTAATATTCCTTATTCTGATGAAGGATATCAGCCAAATTGGCTTTTCACACTTACGTTTTTGGAGAATTATATGGTAATGTATACACATCAGCTACCTAATGTTTCGCCGATTACGGTGATCTGGTCTTTGTGTATCGAGGAGCATTTTTACATTTTCTGGGGACTGGCGTTTTATTTCATTTCTCTTAAAAATATTCCGAAACTTATTCTGGGAAGTATTTTCTTTTCATTCATCATGCAGATCGTGTATGGAAAATTAAAAATTCCGACTTTAGACCTCTTTACCAATATTCACTATTTTGCTTTTGGAGCAATTCCTGCATATATTTTTGTCTTTAGAGAAGATCTAATTAAAAGGCTTGAAACAATTTCTGCTGTTTACAAATACAGTTATGCTTTTTTGGTATTGGCATTTGTTATTTTTATAGGGAATTCAAAAATAATTTCAAATCCTGTACTGATTTCATTTCTTTTGAGTGTTTTATTTTCAGGGTTAATTTTATCTACTTTAGGAACAAAAAATGTTTTTAAAATTTCAGATGAAAGTATTTTGGCAAAACTTGGAAAGTACACGTACGGACTGTATCTTTTTCACACCATATTGCTCATGTTTTTTATAAGAATGGGAAGCATGTTTAATTTAAATTGGGTTTCAGTGGTACTTCTATCATTTATTTCTTCTGTTGTATGTGCCGTACTTTCTTATCATCTTTTCGAAAAACAGTTTTTAAAACTTAAAGATAAAGTCCAAGTGTAATCTACAGCTTTCCTTTCTTATCAAACATCAATGCATCTGATTTTCGGTTGCCGTAAATTTGTACTATAAAATCAACAATATGGAATTAGGAATAGGAATGTTTGGCGATCTTGCTTTCGACCAGACAACAGGAAAATATAAAGATGCGGGAGTAAAGATTCGTGAAATTCTGGAGCAGATAAAATTCATGGATGAGGTGGGAATTGATGTTTTTGCCATGGGAGAACATCACCGTCCCGATTATGCGGTTTCTTCTCCGGAAATCGTTCTGGCTGCAGCGGCAAGTATTACAAAAAATATAAAATTAGCGAGTGGTGTTACGGTTTTAAGTTCATCAGAACCTGTAAAAGTATATGAAGATTTCTCGACTCTGGATTTAATCTCAGACGGTCGTGCTGAAATTTTTGTGGGTAGAGGAAGTTTCATTGAATCATTTCCTTTGTATGGGTATTCTTTAAACGATTACGAGGAACTTTTTGATGAAAAATTAGACTTATTGCTTAAAATCAATTCTCAGGAAAATGTAACCTGGAAAGGGAAACTTCGCGCACCGATGCAAAACCAAACCGTTTATCCGAGAGCTAAAAATGACGGAAAGCTGCCCATCTGGAGAGCTGTCGGCGGAACTCCGCAGTCGGTTTTAAGTGCGGCAGAATTGGGAATGCCTTTAGTAGTGGCAATCATCGGAGGAATGCCTGTACAATTCAGAAATTTAATTGAATTCTATAAACAGGAATATAAAAAAGCAGGTCATGATGTTTCCAAAATGCAGATTGCCGTTCATTCGCACACTTTTGTAAGTGATGATCCGGAAGTGATTGAAGGATATTTCCACAATTATAAATCGCAGATGGACAGAATCGGTTCTTCCAGAGGTTGGGCTCCTTATACCAAAATGCAGTATGACGGCGGAAGAAGCAAAGAAGGAGCTTTGTTCATCGGTACTCCGAAAGAAGTGGCAGATAAAATTGCCTACCTGAAAGAAATTTTCGGTATTACAAGATTTATCGGACACATGGATGTGGGAGCTCCGGAGCATGATCTTATGATGAAATCTATCGAGCTGTTTGGCAAAGAAGTAAAACCACTCATCCAAGATCTTTAAAAACAAAACCTCCGTTGAATTTCAGCGGAGGTTTCTCTTTAATAAAAATCATCTGTAAAAATGAAACAACGTCCTGTTGTTTAGAAATTAATCAATATAAATTATAAAGCTGTATAAGAAGCTATTGCAACCTGTGGATGAAAGGCAAACATAAACGTTTCAAAAGAGTCTCCTGAAGTGTTTTTGCTTAAAAGATACTTATTGTCGATAATATCAATCAGCAACAATTCAGGCGTGTAAAAAGTTAAACCTATTTTATGCTTTGAAGGATCTTCCACGTTGGAGCTGATAAGATCCAGTTTGAAATTTTCAATCGGGAAAAAAGTATTTCCCAAAACATCAGGAAGGCTTTTGATCTCACCGTTAAGCTGCGCAACATAGTTTACCACCGCTGAACTCAGTAAAAACGGAATTCTTTCTGCATGAGGATTTTTTCTCAGCAATTCCCAGTAATTCTTTACCGGGTTTTCTTTATCATCGAAAACCTGATGCTGAATTTTATATTCAAAATACGTGTCTTCAAAGATGTATCTATCCCAGACAATTTCAGAATTCTCATCAATTACAATCCTGAATGCAAGTTTTATTTTAGCCTTCATCATTTTAAATTTTAATAAAACAGGGCAGCTTTTAATAATTCTGCCCTGATCCTAAACAAAATTGATATGAAAAATATCTAATACTCAATAAGTGGATCAGTTTACAAGAACTTTAAGATTCTCTGTAAACGTTCCTTTCGTATTATCAATCGTAATTTTTGCGATATACATTCCGGATTTTAATTGGTTTTTGGTCATTTTGATCTGCTGACTTCCGGATGCAAGTTTTTGCTTGTCGATGACACTGAAAAGTTTTTTTCCGCTTACATCAAACAGTTCAATACTTACTGTTGATTTTTCGTTGAGGGTAATTGGAAAAACCGTCTCTTCTCTGAAAGGATTTGGATAATTCTGTCCCACATTAAAATTTTTGGTGTTTGCGGCTTCCTGAGTTCCTAAAACGGCTCCTGCTACATAAATGGTATGAGTTAAAATATATCCTGCTGATAAAGATCCTGTTATCGTACTCATCTCATTGCTGGTTCCGTCTGAAAATACATTGTCACTGGCATTATAAGTATATCCTGTCATTCCTTTGGTATAGCCGTATGAAGTTCCGTTGACATTCACATTATAAACAGCACTGCTTGTTCCCTCCGGAAAAGCAATCTGCGTTACCAGAAGAGAAGTTCCGTCTGCTTTGTAAATATGAACATGAATGTGGGTGGCTCTGCTCTGATACCATCCCGGAAATATGCTCGTGAAACTTACAAGTCCGTTTGCATCCGTGGTCTGTCTTCCGCGAAGAAAATGATTGTTGGTGTAATTTGCAGCCTGCATTGCCGTACCTCCGTACTCGGAATAGTTGCCGTCTTTATCACAGTGCCAAACGTCTACCAGAACTCCTTGATAGGCAGCGCAGTTTCCGTTGGTATTTTTTATATAAATATTCATCGTAAAGGCAACTCCGGTTCTGTCTCCCACAATATTGGTTTGTACCAGACTCGACGGAGTATGTGTAGGAAAAGGACCCTCTGTTTCTGAATTGGTTACACTGCAGGTTAAAACATTTTGAGAAGACTTTTCCGGCAGCATTTCCTCATGAAAAATTTCCGATCGGAGAAGAACAGGTGCAGCAACAGCTATTCCTGCCAGTCCGAATGAGTTTTTTAAAAATTTTTTTCTGTCCATGTATTTAGTTTTTATTTTAAATTAAACTTCAAGGAAAAGTAAAAGTGCATTTTCACTTAATGCTTCAAATTCCAGAGTTTCGATTTCAGAAATGATAATCGCGTCTCTGGTTTCTAAAAGTCTGTTCTGAAATTCAAAAGCGCCGTTAATCACCATTCCGAAAATTGATTTTCCTTTGTGATGAAGAGCATATTCCTCTTCTTTTCTTCCTTCATACAATCCTATGAAATTGGGATATTCCACTTTCTCAGAAATCTGGATCAAATGATTTCTTTTGTTGATCTTGAGATCTTCAACAGAGAAAAAAGTATCGGTTTTTATGCTTTTCAGTTCAAAAATTAAAATATCGGCTTTTTCATCCTGTCTGTTATTTCTGAGGTTCAGTATATTTTCTTCTTCAGATTTTAAAGTAAAAATATATTCCGCAGAAACGGGTTTTTCAAAATCATTAATGGCGATTTCCCCATAAAGAACAATGATGAGAACAGTAGAATTTTTTTGATAGTTAAAATCAAATGTTCCGTTTTCTCCAAAAACAACTTCAGTTATTGTACGCAATCCTGAATTTTCATCAGGAATCATCTCGTTCAGAACACATGAATTTTCTTTCTTCCAGACAGAAAGATCCGATTTAAAAATACGTGATGGACTTTGAACTAACATTTTGATTGGATTTTTTTTGAGGAATTCCACACTGCACAGATAAACACATCTAATCGCTTCACACCTGTGTAAATCTGTGCTTTTTGTGGAAAACTAATAAACTAATAGTAAACAACCTCTGTTTTATTTTTAAGCCGAAACTTTTATTGTATGAGTAAGAGCGTAACCTGCGCTTACACTTCCGGTAATTGTAGACATCTCGTTAGACGTTCCGTCGCTGAATACATTATCACTTGCATTATAAGTATATCCGCTCATTCCTTTATATCCTGTACTTGAGGCTACCTGAACCACTGCGCTGTCACTGCCTTCAGGAAATGCAATCTGCGTTACCAAAAGAGACTGCCCTACAGAATTATAAATGTGAACATGAATGTGAGTGGCTCTTCCGCTGTACCATCCCGGAAATATACTTGTGAAAGAAACTTTTCCGTTCGCATCGGTTGTCTGCCTTCCTCTAAGGAAATGGTAAGACGTATAATTGGCAGACTGCATCGCTGTTCCTCCATATTCAGAATAATTTCCTTCTTTATCACAATGCCAGATATCAACAATAGCTCCCTGAAGATTGGCACAGCTTGCATTGGTATTCTGAACGGTAATTGTAATCGTGAACGGAACACCAGTTCTGTCTCCTACAATATTAGTCTGTACAAGTGTAGAAGGTGATTTTGTAGGAAAAGGACCTTCAGTCTCGGAATTGGTAACAGAACATCCTGTTGAAGATGATCCGGAAGAAGAACCTGAACCTGAAGATGAGCCCGTTGTGGTATCCGCGATATCGTCATCACTTCCGCAATGTATCAAAATAGGAGCTGCTACCGCAGTAACACCTGCCAAACCAAGAGTTTTTAAAAACCCTTTTCTGTCTATTGTTTTCATAATATGTTTTTTTAAAGGTTACTATTTGAATGGTATTGATTCAATTATCAATTTCTGTATCAAATATATTTTGAAAAAAACAGCTTATGAAATTTATGAGGTAAACAGTAAAAATGTGTCGGCAAATGAATTTTTTTTTAAGAAATATTAAGAATAATGTGATAGAAATGACGGAAATTTACCGAATAGAAATTCCCCTCCTTTGAAGGGGTGGCAAAAATTCGAAGAATTTTTGACGGGGTGGTTTAAGATGAATAAAATCATTTATTTACCAATTTCATCACTGCATCTTTATACGTTTCTCCAATCGGAATGATAAATTCCCCAATATGGATATTCCGGTTTACAATCATTTTAATCAGGTTTACGGGAACAATATAAGAACGGTGTACTCTTACAAAATCTTTTTCTGAAAGTTTTTCCAGAATATTTTTCATAGAAGAACGTGCGGTAATCTTGGAATGATCTGTAAGATGAATCTGAATGTAATCGTCTAAACCTTCGATCAAAATAATATCATCAAAGTTAATTTTGTGAAGTTTATAATCTGCACGGATGGAAAGATATTTTACATCAGCAGATTCATTATTCACTTTTACTTTATCCACAGCCGCTTTAAATCGATCAAAAGAAAAAGGTTTTAATAAATAATCTATCGCATTGATACTGAAAGCATCCACCGCATATTCAGAATAAGCAGTGGTGAAAATGACTTTTGTATTCTGAGAAATACTTTTATAAAAATCCATTCCGTTTCTGGAAGGCATTTCGATATCCAGAAAAATCAGATCAACAGGATATTTGTTGAGGTGCTTCTGTGCATCGCTTTGTATATTGAAAGTTTTTTCCAGAGAAAGATTTTCAATTTTTCCGGCATAATTTTCAATAATTTTAAGAGCGAGAATCTCATCATCCAGTGCAATCGCTTTTATCATCAGGTATCAGATTAAATTAATTTTTAAATCTACTTCGTACGTTTTTCTGTCATTATTTATTACGAGAGTCTGTTTTTCTCCATAAATCTGCTGCAGATGTTCAATCGTATTTTTCAGTCCCACTTTCAGGCTGCTTTCATCCGTTATGTTTTCGTTCACAATATTATTGAATACATTAAAATTTAAAATACCTTCCTGAACAACGGCTTTTACAGAAATTTTAGAATTTTTTTCTGCATTAAAACCGTATTTAAATGCATTTTCGATAAAATTAACCAAAATAAAAGGCGCAATTTTCAATCCCTGCGTTTCTCCGATATCCGTATAGGAAAAATCTAAACTGCTGTCTGTTCTTATCAGCTGAAGCGAAATATAATCTTTTATGTATTCGATTTCCTGACTTAATTCAACAAAATCTTTACTGCTTTCCTGCACCACATAACGCATTACATTAGAAAGTTTTAAAATTCCTTCAGGTGTATCGTCAGATTTTAACAAAGCCAGAGAATAGATAGAATTCAAAATATTGAACAGAAAATGAGGCTGTAGCTGGTATTTTAAATTCAACAGTTCAGCTTTTGCCTTTAATTTTTCCAGTTCCTCTTTCTCATTACTTCTATAAATAAAGAATGAGGATAAGAACGAAAAAAGAAATGGCAGCAGTGAAGCAAAAATTATCTGAGGGTAAGAACTGTCATTTCGTTTGGGACCGGAATTATCAAAAGGAGATCTTCCATCCATAGGTGGCTGCGGAAATAAATTATTTTGAGGTGGCATTTCTTGTGGTTCCTTATGCATTTGAGAGGGAACACTCGTAAAATTATTTCCTGATGATAAATAATAAGGTAAAAACACCATTACACCGAAAGATATTGAACTATAGATTAGAAAAGCAATATGTTTTTTCTGCCGGTAAAATTTCGGAAGAAAAATGTTAAGATTTACATAAAAAAAGATAATCACCAGCACGAAACGAATAAACTCCCTTTGAAAAGGAGGAACCCTGAAGACAGACAGTGTCCCGTCAAAATCCGGAGAAGAAACAATCGGGATGGTGAGAAGTAGAGGAATGAGGATAATGTGTGGTAAAAGCTTTTTCATTGAACTAAATTATTAAATTCGATTTAGAATTTGTCGAAAATTATTAAAACAGTGGGCGTTTTTTTATTTTGTCTAAAAGTCATCTGTTTGTCATCCGATACAAATTCTCTACTTTTACAGCATGGAACAACAATCTAAAGATCCCCTTCACGGAAAAAGACTAGATGCCATTCTTGAAGAACTGGTAGAATATTATAACGGTTTTGAAAAACTTGGTGAACAGATCAATATCCGATGTTTTACAGACAATCCCAGTATTAATTCTTCTCTGAAATTTTTAAGAAAAACCGACTGGGCAAGAGCCAAAGTGGAAAGTTTATACCTTTTTGTACAGAGAGAAAAAAAACGCAGCGAAAGAAAAAAAGACAAATAGATATTTCTTCGGTCAATGATTTCAAAAACAGTATCTTTGTGCCGTTAATCGTGAAAACAATCACGAAAAAAGAATAAAATATGACAATCGAAAACAATCACGTTGTAGCTGTAAAGTATATCCTACATACTATTGAGCCGGATGGAAGTAAAATTCTTGTAGAAGAAACAACAGCAGAAAATCCACTTACATTTTTGTATGGAGTAGGAATGATGATTCCAAAATTTGAACAGAATATCCACGGCTTACAGGCTGGTGATAAAGCTGATTTTACGATTAAGCCTGAAGAAGCGTATGGCGAAAGACAGCCTGATGCAATTGCTCAGTTGCCGATCGATATGTTTCAAGAAGCAGGAATTCCACCTGTAGGAGCAATTTTACCATTGTCCGACAATCAGGGAAATAACTTTCAGGCAATTGTGGTTGAGGTAACTCCGGAAGCTGTAGTAGCAGATCTTAATCACCCGATGGCTGGGAAAACGTTAGATTTTCAGGTTGAAATCTTAAACACACGTCCTGCGACAGAAGAAGAGTTGTCTCACGGCCACGCTCACGGAGTAGACGGAAACGAAGCTCACTAAGAATTTTCCCAATAAAATATGAATGTCCGGCAGAAATGCTGGACATTTTTTTTACACATAAGTTTTCAGTTCAAATCTTTGGAAATATTTTAGAAAACCTAAGCTGAAAATCAAAGATTTTTATGATTATCCGTAATTTGTCATAATTGGAAAAAGCTTTGAGTTCTTTGCTGAGTGAAACGCCTTTGCGAACTTAAAAACAGTTAGTATATAAAGAATCTTTGCGAGTCCTTTGCGTTAAAAAAACAGTATGTTTAATAGCGGGTAATCATAAAAATTTTTCATTTTGAGAATCAATAATCTGTGAAATTAGTGGGAAATTTTTTAATCTAATCAAGAAATTCACCGCTCACATAAAACCAACGGTTCTGGATCATTTTAAAAGTAGATAATTCGTGATGAACATGGTTTTCTCCGTTTTCATCAGTGTAAAAAGCTTTGAATTCCACTTTATTCATAGAAGGCTTATTTACAATTTCCAGTTTTGTCCACTTATTAATTTCTCCCCATTCCTGTAAATCTTTTGTATTGTGAAACTGCCTTTTACTCGGCGAAGTGGTTTCCATCAAATATTTTCCGTTCGGAATCGCAAACGCCGAAAATCTTGAACGCATCAATGCTTCTGCTGTTGGAGCAAATTTTTCTTTTGTATGATAAGGTTTACAGCATTCTTCGTACGTCTTTCCGGAACAGCAGGGACAGTTCATTGTTTTAAATTTTAAGAAACAAATTTACACTTTTTGCTAGCCACGAATTCAAGAATTTTTATCTTTTATAATTTTAAAATCTGTGTCACCTGCGAAATGTTTATTGAGCTATTAGTGAAAAATATTTATGCCATTAGTGTTTAAATCAAAAAAAAGCATCCAAAAATTGAATGCTTTAAAAAATTTATTTAATAAAACCTCTGTTTCTCAATAAAGGCTTAATATCCGGATCGTGTCCTGTAAAATCTCTGAATGCCTGATTCAAGTCAACAGAATTTCCTACAGACAGAATGTATTTTCTGAAACGGTCTCCGTTTTCTCTTGTCAATCCTCCATTTTTAGAAATCCATTCCCAGGCATCGTTATCCAGAGTTTCAGACCATAAATAAGCATAATATCCTGCAGAATAACCACCGCCCCAAATGTGTGCAAAATAAGGCGTATGATATCTCGGCGGAACCGTTGCCAAAGTAAATCCGTGTTTCGATAAAGATTCTTTTTCAAAATCTAAAACTGGAATTAACTGGCTTTCATTGGTAACCGTATGCCAATCCATATCAAGCTCTGCCGCAGAAACCAGTTCTGTGGTCATGTAACCCTGATTGAAAGTTGCCGCTTTTTTAATTTTATCAACCAAAGTTTGCGGAATGGGCTGTTTTGTTTCGTAATGTAAAGCGTAGTTCTTTAAAATAACAGGATCTAAAGCCCAGTGTTCGTTGATCTGTGAAGGGAATTCCACGAAATCTCTTGGTACATTGGTTCCGGAAAGCGAAGGATATTTCTGGCTGGCAAACATCCCGTGAATAGAATGTCCGAATTCATGGAAAATAGTGGAAACATCATCATAACTGATTAAAGAAGGTTTTCCCGGAGCCGGTTTCTGATAATTGTAGCAGTTTACAATCACAGGTTTTGTTCCCAATAAATAAGACTGTTCTACGAAATTGCTCATCCAAGCTCCTCCGTTTTTAGAATCCCTCGTGTAGAAATCCAGATAATAAATGGCAATGGATTTTCCGTCATGATCGAAAACTTCATACGTTACGACATCAGGATGATAAACCGGAAGATCCGTTCTCTTTTTGAAAGTTAATCCGTAGAATTTTTCCGCAGCGAAGAATACTCCCTTTTCCAAAACGGTTGTAATTTCAAAATAAGGCTTAATTTCACTTTCATCAAGATCAAATTTTGCCTTTCTTACCTGTTCAGCATAAAAATTCCAGTCCCATGGTTCAACTTTGAAGCCTCCTTTCTGCTGATCGATCAGATCCTGAATATCTTTTGCCTCACGTCTTGCTGTTTCTACCGCAGGAGTCGCAATCTGGTTCATTAATTTTGTTGCAGCTTCCGGTGTTTTTGCCATCTGGTCCTGCAATTTCCATTCTGCGAAGTTTTTTTTACCTAAAACCTGAGCTTTTTTCAGTCTTAATTTCGCTAATTTTTCAATGGTTTCTCTTGTATCGTTTCCATCCTCTTTTTCAGCTCTTGTCCATGATGCTTTGAAGAGTTTTTCTCTCGTTGCTCTGTTTTTAAGACTCTGTAAAAGAGGTTGTTGTGTAGTGTTTTGTAATGCTAAAAGATACTGTCCCGGTTTTCCTGCATTTTTGGCATCAGAAGCTGCCGCAGCAATTTCATCGGCGGAAAGTCCGTCCAGTTCCTTCACATCTGTAAAGAAAACGCCGCCCTGCTTTCTCGCTTCAAGCAATTTGTTGGAATATTGCGTAGACAGTGAAGCCAGTTCCTGATTGATCTGCTTTAGTTTTTCTTTATCCGCAGAAGAAAGATTGGCTCCTGCAATTTCGAAATTCTGTTTGTAATATTGTAATAACCTTTTGCTTTCAGAGTCTAAACCATTCTCAGAAATCGCTTTTATTCTTTTGTAAAGATTTTCATTCAGATACATTTTATCAGAATGGGCTGCAAAGATTGGAGCATATTCTTCATCAAGTGCCTGTAACGTAGGATTTGTATTGGCACTCGTAAGATTTGAAAATATGATTTGAGCTCTTTTCAGAACTTCACCGCTTTTTTCCAGAGCTACGATGGTGTTTTCAAAAGTGGGTGCTTCAGAATTGTTGGCGATTTTTAAAATTTCAGCGTCATGCTGTTTCAGACCGAAATCAAAAGCGGGTTTAAAATGTTCATTCTTAATTTTATCAAATTCAGGAGCTTCATATTGAAGTTTGCTTTTTTTCATGAAAGGATTCGATGAAAGCGATGCGTCCGGAGCTGGAACTTCCTGTTGGCTATCGGTGTTTTTCATTGTAGTACATGATTGATTGAATGCTAATGCAGAAATTAATAATACCGATGTAATATTTTTCATAAATTAGTTGTTAATAAAGGTATAAAGATACTTAAAACTTAATTCATAAAATAATAAACATGAAATCACAGACTATTTTTCTTTTTTCGGCGATTGCACTTCTGGCTTCTTGCGATAAAAATGACCGACATCATAACGGTAACGAACAGAAAAACTGGGTGGAAAAAGTAGTAATGAAAGACAACGGACCGATGAGCCATAAAGAAGTTACTGGCGATTTTGAAGAAATCGAAGTTTCACAGGCAATCGAAGCTGAAGTAATAAAAGCAGATTTTGAAAAGGTCGTAATTTCTGCTCCGAAAAATATTATCGATGAGGTTCTCGTAGACAACAGTGGAGGAGAACTTCATATTCATTATAAATCAGGAATCCGTGTGATGGATTCTCACAATGTTTCTGCAAGAATTTACACAAAAGATTTTTCAAAATTAAATGCCAATTCTGCGGCAAGCATAAAAGTGAAGGATAAATTTGTACAGGATAAAATGGAGATTGAGGTTTCCAGTTCAGGAGCTGTTTCCGGAGATCTTGAGGCGAATAAATTTACTATTTCCATAGACAGCAGCGGAAGTTTCGACGGAAAAATCTGGGCGGTAGATCTTGATGTAGATGCTTCATCTGCTGCAAGTCTGGATCTTTCAGGTAAAGCTAAAAATGCGGAGATCAGTGCTTCATCAGGAAGCAGTGTTTCTGCCAAAGATGTTATAGTTCAGAATCTGAAAACAGATTCATCCAGCGGAGCGAGCGTAGACATCAGTGCTTCTTCTTCCATTAATGCAGAAGCGTCATCCGGCGGAAGCGTGAATGTGTATAAAAAAGGAAACGTTACCAATATTACCAAAAACGAAAGCAGTGGCGGAAGCGTGACTATTCAGTAATGCTTTGCTGAGTGAAATGCCATTGCGAACGGAAAATTAAACGTTTGAGATAAAAATCTTTGTGGAGATAGCGTTAAAATGATCACTGATTAGTTTATTTAAATCAAATGTAAGCTATTAATTTTCATCTTCATCCTCTTCATCATTAGAAGAATCTTCCCATTGCTGATTATCAAAATTAAGATTATCATACGCCAGTAATTCCTCCTCTCGCAGGAGGATTTCTTTTGTGGTAAAAAGATGAATTTCATCATCATGATCCGATTTTGCCAATTTTCGGATCGAAGCTTTATCGATGGTCATAAATCTCTGTCCGAGACGTCTTGCTGCGTATTTCCGCATTCCGGTTGCATGAAGAACGTCGACTGCCATATCTACTGCGGTTCCCAGAGTTTCACGGTAGATATTATTAATTCCGCTGTTTAAATATTCATAAGAATCTATTCTGTTTTTGGCACGCACAAAGATTTTTACCTGTGGATAATTTTCTCTTACAATATCGGCGACAAATTTATTGTCATCGGGATCATCAAGACACAGCACCAGAATTTCGGAATCTTCAATTCCTGCTGCCCGTAATGTGGGGATTTTGGTAGCATCGCCATAATACACCTTAAAACCGTAACTTCTCAATAATTTTACACGGTCAGAATCCCGGTCTAAAACCGTTGCCGGAATTTTATTCGCTTTTAAAAGTCTTCCGACCGTACTTCCGAAATGTCCGAATCCTACGATGATGATTTTCTTTTGCTGAATATTACCGTCCAGAATATTAAAATCATTATCGGGATCAGGAACTTCTTTTATGAATCTCGGAGTAATAAGTTTATCATTAATAATTAATAGAAACGGCGTGATGCACATGGTTATTGCCGTTACAGCCATCATCTGCGCATTGAGTTCAGAAGGCAGAAGATAAAGACTTGAAGCATAATTAATGAGGACAAAAGCAAATTCTCCCACCTGCGAAAGCGCAAAAGCATAAAACAGGCTTTGTGGGGTATCTATTTTGAAAAACTTTCCGATAAGAAATAAAACAAGGAATTTTATGGCTAAAACCGCAAAAACGGTGGTGAAAATAAAAGTAGGATCTTTCTGAATGACGTTAAAATTCATCGTGGAACCTACACTTACAAAAAATACGGCAAGCAATAATCCTTTGAATGGATCAATCTGTGCTTCCAGTTCGTGGCGGAATTCGCTGTTGGCTAACATCACTCCTGCAAGGAAAGCTCCTAAAGCGGGAGATAAACCAATAGCAACCATGAGTTCTGAAACTCCGATGACCAGAAATAGGGAAGAAGCGGTTAAAAGCTCTGACATTCCGGATTTCGAGACATATCTTAAAAAAGGAACAAAAACATACCGCCCCAGTAAAATTAAAATAACCACTCCCAAAATAACGGTCGCGAACTGCATCCATTCCGGAAGAGTCTGTATAAGCACCTGAATATCGTTATCGTGATGTCTGGATTTGTAATTGGCAATCAGCGGAAGGATTGCTAAAATAGGAATCACCGCAATATCCTGAAACAGTAAAGTGGAAAAAGAAGCTTCTCCGGCTAAGGTTTTTAAATTGTTTTTTTCCTGTAAGGTCTGCAACACAATTGCTGTGGAAGACAAAGCGAAACACATGGCGATAGCAATGGCTTTATCAATCTTCCAGCCTGCCCAGATAAATACGAGAAATAGGAGGGAAATCGTTAAAAGCATCTGCGTTAAGCCGAGTCCGACAATCTTCTTCCGCATATCCCAGAATTTTCGGGGTTCCAGCTCCAGACCTACTAAAAACAAAAGCATGATAACTCCAAATTCACTGGCGTGCATAATGTCGTTAACATCTTTTCCGGTTAATTTTAAAACATAAGGGCCAATAATAATTCCGCCTGCAATATACCCGATGACAGAACTCAGCCCGAATTTTCTTGCCAGCGGAACCATAATGATGGCTACGCCTAAGAAAATAAGAGTGTTCATTGCTAAGCTTGTTTCCATAAATTTTTATTGGTTGAGAAGTTCTACAAACTGTTGTTTGTGTACGATAATTTCTTTTTTTGAGAGTTTGTTGGCTTCGTAAACGATTTTGATATTCTTAATGTTTGCTTTAAAAACATTCAGCGATACGATAAGTCCGCTAATGAGCTCCTCTACTGTAAACTTATACGTTCCTTCTTTGCTGAATGATCTTTCTTTTCCGCCGGTGGTTACGAGAATGTAAACTTCTTTTCCCTCCAAAGGATTGTGATGATCTTCTTTAAGCCAGTCGCGGTCGAAAACTTCATCGATCCAGAGTTTTAACAAAGGCGGCATTCCGAACCAGATGAGTGGAAACTGGAAAATAAAGCGATCGTAATTTTTTATTCTTTTTCTTTCCCTGAAAGCGGCAATATGAAAATTAGGATACTCTTCATAAATATCCCGCAGGGTAAAATGCTGATGACGGACATAGAAATTAATGAGCTCTGCATTCGAGTTGGAATGCTCTAAATAAGGATGCGCAAAAACTACCAACGTCTTCTTCATAAACCTGTTTTACGTAAATATAATGAAAAATTTTTGAAGTAAAGGAGGGTTTTGTAGTAGTTTAATAATTTTTTAATAGTAAAAAGGATGTTTTTAATGATATAAATGGAATAAAGGAGTTTGATTTTTAACGTATTAAAATTTATAAAGCTGATAAATAAAAAAATCGATCAAAATGACCGATTATTTATTATATGTGTTCATTTCAATTTAAAAACAGAGGAATTTAAAACAGAAACTAAAATTCTACCAACCCCCGGAAGCACCGCCGCCTCCGAAACTTCCGCCTCCGCCGAAGCCTCCAAATCCGCCGCCTCCGCCACCGGAACTTCCACCACCAAATCCACCGCCGCCAAAGCTGCCCGGAAAAGGGAAAAATCCACCAGAGTAATTTCTGCGACCTCTTCTGGAAAGGATCACATCGTCGTCGTCATAATTTCCGCCACCTTTTCCTCCTCCTTTGTTTCCGAAAAGGATGGCAATAATGATGAAGATAACAAATGCAATGATGATAATTTTAAAAATACTTCCGTCTCCATTTCCGCTTTCACGATTGTTCAAAGGTTTAAATTTCCCCTGAACCGCTTCCATAATTGCCGATGTACCGCCGTTGATACCTTCGTACCATTCGCCCTGTTTAAAGTGAGGGGTTACAATGTAGTCCAATATCTGTCCTGCAACAGATGCGGTAAGGTATTGTTCCACCGCTCTTCCCTGTTGGATAGACATGGTGTGGTCTTCGGTTGCAATAAGGAAAACAATTCCGTTGTCGACATCTTTTTTCCCGATTCCCCATTTCTCGCCAAACATCGTTGCCAGAAAATTAATGTCTTCTCCTTTTGTGGACGGAATAATAACCACCTCAATCTCTGTTGAGGTAGAATCTGCAAATGCGATCAGTTTTTTATTAAGCGCATCTTTTTCCTCCTTCTTCAGAAGATTGGCATCGTCATAAACAGGATACAGAACGTCTGGTTTTGGAGGAATGGTATATTGTGCCGATACAAAAGTGTAAAAGCATACCAGTAAAAATGAAAAAACTATTTTAAGAGAACGTAATTTCATTAGGAAGTTCGTTGTGGTTTTCTCCCGTTACAGGAAAATATTTTTTTAGTTCCAGTCCGGTTTCCAGAATTCCGCTTTTTAAAGCCTGATAATAATTTCCTTTGGCAAATTCAGACGTAATATAGTCGTGCAGATGATCCCAGTAAGACTGGCTTACTTTTGCATGAATTCCGGTATCTCCAATGATGGTAAGATATTTCTGTTCAAAATTGACATGAAAAAGCACCGCATTTCTTTCTTTGGTTTTATTCAGGCACAATTCTTCAAAAACTTTGAAAGCAATTTTTGCATTGTCTTCATCCGTATTCGAATCGATATGCACTCTGATCTCGCCGGTAGAATTTTCTTCTGCTGACTGAATAGCTTCCACGAGGGAAGCTATCTGCTGATTTGTTAAGAAACTGGTTGCCATTATTCTGAGAATACTTCAGGTGCCTTTTCTGCTCCTGCTTCCGCTTTGAACAAAGGTTTTTCTTTAAAGTTGGTGAAATTCGCCAGAATATTATTCGGGAATTGCTTTATAGAAACATTATAATCTTTTGCTGCATCATTGTAGTAAACAGTTTCTGTTCTGATGCTGTTTTCTATCGCGATATACTCTCTCTGGAAATTAATGTATTGCTGATCTGCTTTTAAATTAGGATAAGATTCCACCACTGCCATCAATCTGCTTAAAGCTCCGGATAATTCTCCCTGTGCAGCCTGAAATCTGGCAACATCCTGCTCGGTCATATTGGTAGGATCAATGTTGATGGAAGTTGCTTTAGAACGTGCTTCAACAACTTTCGTTAAGGTTTCCTGCTCGAATTTGGAATAAGATTTTACCGTTCTTTCAAGATTCGGGATAAGATTTGCTCTTTTCTGATAAACAGTTTCTACGTTAGACCATTTTGCATTAACCGTCTGTTCCTTGTCTACAAAGCTGTTGTAGCCACTTTTGCCCCAGAAGAAAATAACTGCGACAATAATAAGTAGAGCGATACCAATAGTTCCTGCGCTCAGACAACCTTTATTTTTCATAGTTTGAATTTTTTTAATATGTTTTGTGCTAACCAAATATACAAATTATGTGCTAATTTTGTAAAAATTTATTTGAATGACAACAATTGTGGTGGCAATGGGAGAGAAGAACGAAATTGGTTTTGAAAATCAGTTGCTTTGGCATCTTCCTAAAGATCTGAAACACTTTAAAGAAATCACTTCGGGGCATCCGGTGATCATGGGAAGAAAGACATATGAAAGTATCGGGAAACCGCTTCCCAACCGTACCAATATTGTTGTGTCCAGAAAAACCGACTGGTTCGAAGAAGGTATTTTAATCGTCGGAAGCATTAAAGAAGCCGTAAAATTCGCTAAAAAAATTGATGAAGAAGTTTTCATTATCGGAGGCGGAAAAATTTATGAACAGACGATGGATATTGTTGATAAACTGGAAATAACTTTAGTAAGGGCCGATCTTCAAGCCGATACTTTCTTTCCAAAGATCGATCCTAAAATCTGGAAAAAAACAGACGAAATCTGCCATGAAAAAGACGAAAAAAACCAGTATGATTTCTGTTTTCAAACGTTTGAAAGAGTTTAATGTTTAAAGTTCTCAGCTCAGAATTCGATACAAAACTTTAGACGCTGAACCTTAAACTTTGAATCTTAAATTTCTTATCTTTGCACTTCTAAAATTTAATAATGAATAAATATATAAAAATTGCAGTTGCGGCGGTTCTTATTCTTTTAGGACTATGGATGATTATTTTCACAAGAGAGAAAGGCTGGGGAATTGTAGTTTTCCTTTTGGCAGGAGCTCCTATTCTGCTTTTCTTTAAAAACGAATATATTCTTTTGGCTTTCTGGCAATTAAGAAAGCAGAATATGGAAAAAGCAGGAGAGTGGCTTAAAAATATCACAGATTACAAAAACCAGCTTCATAAAACGCAGTATGGATATTTTCACTATTTAATGGGATTAACTCAAGCTCAGGATCATCCTACAAAAGTGGAACCTTTCATGAAAAAAGCTTTGGAATATGGTCTTAACATGAAGCATGACAGAGCTATGGCAACTTTAAATCTTGCTGCAGCAGCAATTTCTAAAGGAAGAAAACAGGAAGGACAAAAACTTCTGGACGAAGCAAAACGATTAGACAGCGCAGGAATGATGACCGACCAGATTAAAATGATTAAGGAGCAACTGAAAATGCCAACGATGCAGAAACATATGCATAACCCGAATATGAGAAACAGAGGGAAATTCTTTTAATGAATAACCTGATTAAAAATAAAAGCATCTAATTTTTTTAGGTGCTTTTTTATTTTGCAAATTTAGGAGGTGGAGGTTCTGGTGATTTGAAAAATGTATCATTAGGATAAATTTTCTTACGGAGTAATCCAAAACGATCTAATTTTTCAAATCTATCTCGCAGATCATCACTGTAAAAAGATTTTGCTTGAGCTTTGTTTTTATAATGAATGCTTACAATTGCAGAATTTGTTTTTGTTCTTGGTTTATTTTCTTTGTATAAATATTTAAAATAATTCTCAAAGCTCAATTGATTTTTATTGCTTGTCTGGTAAACTATTTTGGGTAATGTCTGTTCTCTTTTTTCAAATGAACTTATTTCCGAGTAGGTCTGAAGAAATACAGTATCTTTTTGTTTAATAAAAGTTTACAATTCATGAGATAAAAATAGACAGGCTGAATGATTTACATTTACCTCAACAGTATCGCCATTTTCCATTTTGTCTGAAAATTGATATAAATCTTTTTCTAAATCAAAATTACTCTCATGCTGACAAGAGAAAAACAATGAGAAAATCAAAAAAGAAAGGCATTTTTTCATACATTACATCTCAGAATTATTCTCATACCCGTAAAATTTCGGGATCTGCCAATGATATTTAACGGCTAAAGTTCTTATGGAAACAATTAATAGAATGGTGAAAATCTGAACGATGGTATACGTTAAAGTCGTAAATTTTGTCAATAGTAAAAATGCTGAACCTCCCACAATACAGGCGGTTGCATAAATTTCTTTCCTGAAAATCAAAGGAATTCTGTTGAGTAGTATATCCCGGATAATTCCACCGAAACAACCTGTAATTGTTCCCAATCCGATACAGATTAATGGATGAATATCCGCGTTTAAACCCTTCTGAACGCCAATAATCGTAAACAATCCCAGTCCGAAACTGTCAAAAATAAATAAAGTTACCCTGAAATTTTTTTCAAAAGATTTAAAAATCATGGTGAAAATACTGGTCAGGATAATCAATGCACACGTAAGAAGATCATGCATCCAAAAAACCGGAATATCAAGCAGAAGATCTCTCACAGTTCCACCGCCAACAGAAGTTACAAAAGCAATAATCAGAACACCGAAAGGATCGAGCCGTTTCTGCATTGCCGCAAAACTTCCCGACATCGAAAATGATATCGTTCCCAAAACTTCTATGGCAAAATTGAACTGTTCGTGCATGTTTTATAGGTAATGAGTAATCGGTAATAAGTAATATGATTACAGTGTTGTATTTTGAGATAATTTAAATTTATAAGCAGTCATTACTTTTACTAATTCATCACATTCTGATCTTAAATGTGAGATTTTTCCGGAATCTAAATATTCCAGCTCATCAATTATTTCTAACCAGAATTGAGTTTCATCAATTTCTTCTACAACAATGCAGATTTTAGCAAATCTTTCCTTTTCGGATCTTGCTCTCGCGACTGCTCTGTAATTAGCAGCTACAGAAGTTGCTGATCTTATAATTTGTTTTCTGATTACTGAAAGATCATCAGAATAAGGTAATGGTGATAACGATTTAATAATGGGAATCGAAAAATCTTTAGTTCGATCTCTAAATAACTGATTAAAATCCATAGTTGTACAAATTACTCATTACCCATTACTTATAGTTGCACTCTCACCGAATCCGGAACCAACAACTCATATTCTCCGCCGTGATTGATGATTTCTCTTACAATGCTGCTGCTGATGAAAGACTTTCCTGAAGAGGTCAATAAAAATACCGTTTCCAGTTTTTTGTGTGCTAAAGTTCTGTTGGTGTGGGCAATCGCTTTTTCAAACTCAAAATCGGCAGGATTTCTTAAACCTCTGATGATGTACTGTGCATTTTTTTCGAAACAGTAATCAACGGTTAAACCTTCAAAATAATCTACTTCCACGTTTGGGAATTCCGCAACTGAGTTTTGGATGAATTCCATTCTTTTCTCTAGCGGAAACATATATTTTTTCTGGGAATTCTGCCCGATAGCAATAATCAGTTTATCAAAAAGCGGCGCCGCTCTCTCAATGATATCGTAATGTCCTAAAGTAATCGGATCGAATGACCCCGGAAAAACAGCAATTTTCATGCGTGATAAATTATAGTTATAAATTATGAATGATGAGGTGAGAAATATAGAGAGATAAACTGCCGGCTTCTATCCTTCATCTTTCATCTTTTTAATTTTTTTGTAAAGCTTTTTCAACCTCGTTTCCACAAAGGTCTGTAATAGAAATTCCGTAGATTTTTGCCTGCTGCGGAAGAATACTTGCAGGAGAAAATCCCGGATTCGTATTCATTTCCAGCATATAAGGAATTCCGTCCATCAGAATATATTCACTTCTTGAGAAACCACTCATCCCAAGAGAATTGTAGGCTCTTTTTGCAATTTCCTCTACGCGGATTCTTGTCTCATCGTCAATTCTTGCAGGCGTAATTTCCTCAGAAGCCCCTTCATATTTGGCTTCATAATCGAAAAATTCGTTGGTAGGAACAATTTCTGTAATTCCCAGAACGATTGTTTCTCCTTTATAATCGATCACTCCTACGGAAACTTCCATTCCGTCTAAGAAACTTTCAATTAATATTTCGTCATCTTCTTTGAAAGCAATTTCAGTGGCAGCAAGGAATTCCGCTTTTTCTTTTACTTTAGAAATCCCCAAAGAGGATCCCGACTGATTGGGTTTCACGAAAACAGGCAAGCCAAGAAATTCTATAATTTCATCAACCTTGATTTCTTCTCCTTTTCTTAAATAAACACTTTTCGCAGAAGGAATTCCGTATTTTGAAAGTACCGCTAAAGTATCTTTTTTATTGAATGTTAAAGCACTCTGATAAAAATCACATCCCGTATATTTCTGTCCGATCGCGTCCCAGTATGCCTGAAGAATTCCGTTTTCGCCCGGTGTTCCGTGGATGATATTGAAGCAGACATCAAATTTCAATGTTTCATTATCATGTAAAGTCACAGAAAAATCTCCTCTGTTTATGGGAAATTTCTGCTCATTTTCACCTAAAAAATACCACTCATCTTTCAGGATAACTACTTTATATACATCGTAAAGATTTCTGTCTAAGGAATCATAGATTAATTGTCCGCTTTTCAATGATACAACATATTCGTCTGAATAGCCTCCCATCACTACGGCAACTTGTTTTTTGCTCATTTTTGTTTAGTATCAGTTAAGGCAAATTTAATGATTTTATACAACGCGTAAACGTAAATCCTGAAATTTTAAAATCAAAAGTGAAATGTGTTAAATTAAAAGCACATTCTAAAATTATTAATTATATTTGCTGTCTAATTATAGTCATTTTAAGTATGCTTAAATCACTTTTCAATTGGAAAGTTTTACTGAACTTAGTCGTAGCCATCGGTGTTTTTGTGGGGTTGGTTTGGCTTACGTTTCGTTGGTTAGAATATCATACCAATCATGGTCAGGAAATTCCCGTTCCAAATATCGTTAATAAATCTGTACAGGAAGCCATCAAAATATTGGATGATTCGGGATTGGAATATGAAGTGGACAGTTTTAATTATGATCCTAAATACAGACCTTTTCAGGTTTTACAGGTGTATCCGGTTCCGGGTTCCCGTGTAAAAGACGGAAGAGCGATTCAGTTAAGAGTAAATCCAAGAACCTGGGCTAAAGTTGAAGTTCCGGATGTAATCAATAAATATTCAGGTCTTGCTTTCCAACGTCTGGAACAGGTAGGTCTGAAAGTTGGAGACACCATCTTCGAGCCAAGTATTCAGAAAGATGCGGTTATCCGAATTTTATATAACGGAAATGAAGTAAAACCCAAAACTAAACTGGCGAGATTCTCTGTGGTAGATGTAGTTATTGGTTCAGGACCATTACGAAATATCGCGATTCCTAATGTAGTGGGATTAACGGTGAAGGAAGCGAGACAGGTTATTGCAAGAAGTATGTTTGAAGTGGGTCTTGTGGATCATGAAGATGGAAGCAAAGATGAATCTGATGTTATCTATTATCAGGATCCTGCAGCCGGAGATGTCCGGGATCAGGGAATGCAGATTGATCTTTGGGCAAGTAAGAAAACACTGGCTGAACTGAGTGCAAAAATAGAACAGCTGAATTCTACCTATAGAATGAAAGTAGATACCGCTCTGCCTCCAATCCAATATCAGGAAATGCCAGTTCGTCAGGAACCGTCACAGGAAGTTCCTCCTCCGCCGGTAACTCCGAAAAGGGAAATCCCTAAACCGTCTACAGATGCAACAAAAGCAGATGCTTCTAAAACCACGGTAAAATCAACGAAACCGGTAACTGAAAATAAATCTAAGACTACTACTTCTAATACAGGTAGTAGTTCTGGTAATAACCAGTCAGCGAGCAGCAATAAATCTGCAACAACTCCTGCAAAACCTGCAGAAAAGCCTAAAGCTAAAAAGGTAGTTGTAGAATAACATCGTAAAAATTATAAAAATACAGGCTTCAACTTTCATTATGTTGAAGCCTTTTGTATAAAAGATAAAACAATGGCAGAAGATAACGAAGATTTTTTGGATGAAGAATTATTAGATCAGAACAGTATCGATAATCTTGATATTGATGAAGAAAATAAAGGACTGTATGAACACCTTAACATCACGGTAGACAAAAGTCAGGAACCGTTGAGGATCGACAAGTTTTTATTGATTTTCCGTCAGAATTCTTCCAGAAATAAAATTTCACAGACCTGCAGAGCAGGAAATGTTATTGTAAACGGTGTTGCGGTAAAACAGAATTATCGCGTAAAACCGGGAGATCAGGTTTCGGTGCTTCTGGCGCATCCTCCACGGGAAAATGTTATCATTCCGCAAAATATTTCCATCAATATTGTATACGAAGATGATGATCTTATCGTTGTAGATAAAGATCCGGGAATGGTAGTACACCCGGGGTTCGGAAACTGGGACGGCACATTGGTGAATGCTTTGGCGTATCATTTTGAACAGAATGGCGAAAAATCCGATCTTGACAGGGTTGGACTGGTGCACAGAATTGATAAAGACACTTCCGGATTATTGGTGATTGCAAAAAATGAATATGCACTGAGCTTTCTGGCAAAACAATTTTTCGACAGAAAAACCAAAAGATTGTATTGGGCATTCGTTTGGGGAAATGTACAGGATGATGAAGGTACAATAAGAGGCCATATCGGTCGTCATCCGAAAAACAGGATGCAGATGCATACCTATGAAGACGGAAGTCAGGGAAAGCATGCTGTAACCCATTACAGGGTTTTAGAAAGATTTAAATACATGACCTGGGTAGAATGTAAGCTTGAAACCGGAAGAACCCACCAGATCAGAGCGCATTTCAAACATATTGGTCATACTTTATTCAATGATGAAAGATATGAAGGGCATACCCCTCTCCGTGGAGTGAATCTTCCTAAGTATAAGCAGTTTATAAAAAATGTCTTTGAGATTTTACCCAGACATGCACTTCATGCCCATACTTTAGGATTTATACATCCCACTACCAAGAAGGAATTATATTTTGAAAGCCCAATGCCGAAAGATATGGCGGATGCTGTAAAAAAATGGAGAAATTATTTAGAAAACTAAAAATATATTGAGAATTTTTTTATATTTGTTGAATTGAAATCAAGATTTGTTATGAGAAAACTATATGCTATCGTATGTTTAGCTCTTTTGTCAAATGCATACAAAGCACAAGAAACTTTACCGTACTATCAACAGTATCTTTTAGACGGTGAGTTTTTGTTCAACCCGGCACAATACGGAAAGACCGACTATGTGCAGCTTAATCTTAACTATCAGCAGCAATTTTCGAAGTTCAGTGAGTCTCCAAACGTTCAGTCGGTAGGGATTAACGCGAACATTTTTGATAGAGTGGGAGCAGGTTTATCTGTATTTAGAGACAGCAACGGTCCTATTTCTGCAGGTGGTATTACAGCGGGTGCTTCATATTTTATTCCTCTTAGCAGCGACGGAGACAGAAAAGATCAGTTCTCTTTCGGTACAAGCGTTAGCTTCTACAACATGAATTTTGATTATTCAAAAATTAACACGCAGGATGCTTCAGATCCGTTATTGCAGGGAAGTGAAAGTAATATTTTCATGGCATATGCAAACTTCGGAGCACAGGCTACCTACAGAAATATTTTCGCAGGAGTTTCAGTTAACGATATCGCACTTACCAACGATGAAGCGATCGTAAACGGACGTGAGCCTTCTCCAATTAAGTTTTTCTTAAACTTAGGATATGACTGGCATGTAGGTGATAACATCTATTTCACACCTTCAGCTTTAATTAACCTGAACACGAACTCTACAAGAACGATTGATTATAACTTAATGGCAACGTTCTTTAACGATATCAATGCATTCTCTTTCGGGGTAAGCTACAGATCTGTTCAGAACAGATTCGACAGTCAGCAATTACAAATTGCTCCGGTTGTAAAAGTAAGATTCAACAAATTTATGATTGGAGCTACTTACAACTTAGGTTTGTCTGATATTCAGGAATATGGAGGAAACAGCTTCATGATTGGGTTAGGATATAACTTCGATAACTTCATTAACCACAGAGGTTATAGATATTAATTGATTTAATTTAAATAAATTTGAGCTCTGAATTTTTTCAGGGCTTTTTTTATGATTTACATTCACATTCCGTTTTGCAAGCAAAAGTGCAGCTATTGCAATTTCCACTTTTCTACATCTTTAAATTTTAAGGATGAGATGCTGGCTGCGATGAAGAAAGAAATCTTTCTTCGCAAAGATGAATTGCAAAACAAAAACTTACAATCACTGTATTTTGGTGGCGGAACGCCTTCCATTCTTTCACCGGATGAAATCAAATCTTTAATTGATGAAGTATTAAAACATTTTACTTTTGAAAAGGATATCGAAATTACTTTAGAAGCGAATCCCGATGATCTGGATAAGAACTTTCTGAAAGGACTCTCGGAATCTCCGATAAATAGATTATCAATCGGAACCCAAAGTTTTTTTGAAGAAGATCTTAAACTAATGAATCGGGCGCATACTGCAAACGAAGCCGAAGATTCCATCAAAAAAGCGCAGGATTTTGGTTTTGAAAATTTAAGCATTGATTTAATTTACGGTTCGCCAACTTCCAATCTGGAAATCTGGAAAGAAAATTTAAATAAAACCATTGCACTTGAAGTTCCGCACATTTCTTCTTATGCTTTAACGGTTGAGCCGAAAACGGCTTTGGAAAACTGGATCTCAAAAGGGAAAGTAAAAAGCCCTAAGGAAGAAGAACAGAACAGAGAATTTTACTACTTATCGGATTTTCTGAAAGATAATGGTTTTGAGCATTATGAAGTTTCCAATTTTGCCAAACCCGGATTTTACTCAAGACACAATTCTTCCTACTGGAAGTATAAAGAATATCTGGGAATTGGTCCTTCTGCACATTCTTATAACGGTTTTGATGTCAGAGGCTGGAATGTCGCGAACAATCAGCAATATATCAAAAAATTAAACTCAGATCTTCTGGCTAAAGAAGAAGAATTTCTCTCTCAAAATGATCAGTTTAATGAGATGATCATGATTGGTTTAAGAACAATTTGGGGCGTTGATCTGGGAAGCTTAAAAGAAAAATTTAATGACGGGATTTTAGAACATTTTCAGAATGAAATCAAACCAAAGCTGGAAGAAGGAATTTTGGTAAAAGAAAATAACCACCTTAAAATTCCGGAAAAACACTGGTTTATGGCAGACGGAATTGCTTCGGATCTGTTCATCGTCTAAGGTGGAAGTCTAAAGCCTGAAGTTGGAGGAATGGTTTGTGAAAAACTTGTAACATCCATCTTCTACATCCAACAATTTCACTATTTTTGTATAAAATTTCAGTTCAATTTTGAAAACTAAAAAGCAGGATTATTCGCATCTTTCCCCAAAACAGCCTATCGGAATTTTCGATAGCGGAGTGGGCGGACTTACAGTTGCCAAAGAAATAAAAAGACTTCTTCCGAACGAAGATCTGATCTATTTTGGTGACACCAAACATCTTCCGTATGGTGAAAAATCGAAGGAAGCGATTATCGAATATTCTACAAAGATCACCAATTTTCTGTTGGAGCAAAACTGTAAAGCGATTGTTATTGCCTGCAATACGGCAACGGCAAATGCGCTGAATGAAGTGATGCAGTCTGTTGCAGGAAAAGTTCCTGTGATTGACGTAATTAATCCGGTTGCAGAAAAAGTTTCCTATGAAATCCATAATAATGTGGGTGTCATTGCAACGAAAGCTACTGTGAATTCAGGGTTGTATAAAAAAAGCATCAGAAAGCATAATAAATGGATCAAGGTGGATGAACTGGCAACACCTTTATTGGTTCCTGCTATTGAGGAAGGTTTTAAAAATCACCCGATTACGCATGCGATTATCTACAATTACTTAAGCAACAGTAAATTAAAGAATATTGAGACTTTAATTCTGGGTTGTACGCATTATCCGTTGCTGATTGATGAAATCAAGCAATATTACGGAAATCGTGTCCGCGTAATTGATTCTCCGAATATTGTCGCCAACCATCTGAAAATTATTCTGGATAAGTATCATCTGCTGAATGAGCAGAATCCAAAACCGAATTACCATTTCTATCTTTCGGATTTAACGAAAAATTTCGAAAAAATCTCGAAGAAATTCTTCGGAAAAACCATCGATTTAGAATTAAAAGTATTATAAAAAACAAAAGCTGTCTCAATTTGAAACAGCTTTTTCTATATAAGATTCTTTAACGCAAAGATTTATTTTTCAAAGTTTATTTTTAGTGAGCTAAGAATTAATCAATTGAAAATTGATTTTATAAAGCATACTTCATAAGCGACTTTGTCGCCACTCTTTGCTCTCTTAAATAATTTCGGGGATTATATTAATCTTTGCATTTAAATAAATTAAATTTCCAAAATTACGTGCTGTCTTTCCAGTCTCCTTTTTGGGGTATGAACCGGCTGGTTTTTGTCTTCTTCAGACTTTACGCCAATCACTACGGCAAAAACACTTTCGTATTTTTCGTTTTTTAAAATCGCATCATATTTTTCGGTTTCAATTCCTTCCATCGGAGTAGAATCTATTCCCATATCTGCACACGCAGAAAGCAAAACACCCAATGAAAGATAAACCTGATGTTTCAGCCACGATCTGATCTCCGCTTCTCCTTTCGGTTTTACAAAAGTTTTATAATAAGTTACCGAACCTTCCGGAAGATTTTCTTCAATCTGCTTTTCAAAATCTTCAGGGTTTTTAAGTGCCTG
Source organism: Chryseobacterium sp. VD8 (assembly GCF_037149975.1). Taxonomy (NCBI): domain Bacteria; kingdom Pseudomonadati; phylum Bacteroidota; class Flavobacteriia; order Flavobacteriales; family Weeksellaceae; genus Chryseobacterium; species Chryseobacterium sp. VD8. Next base: position 42,416 of record NZ_JBBCQL010000005.1, read on the forward strand.
AAAAACGATAAGCTGACTTCCGTCCAATACTTTTTCTTTGTTAAAATAAGAAGCTTCGGCAAGTTGTGTTTTTGTTTCAGGATCCGATACAAACACAAAATTCCACGGCTGACTGTTAATGGAAGATGGACTTAAATGCAGAATTTCTTTAAGCTGCTGAATCTGCTCTTCACTTATTATACCTTGAGGATTATACTTTTTTACGGTATATCTCGATTTCATTTTTTCTAAAAAGCTCATAATTTTATACTATATTTTTTATAGTTGCAAAATTAATGTATGTTTAATATATTTGCAATAACGGTCTAAAATGATAGTATGAAAAAAATGTATTCCATAGATAATAAAGAATATCCGTGCTGTACAACGGTTACCATGAGATTTATCGGCGGAAAATGGAAAGCGGTGATTTTGTTTTATCTGATTGATGGGGCAAAAAGATACAACGAACTAAGAAAATTAATTCCCACAATTACAGAAAGAACGTTAAGTTTACAGCTAAAACAGCTTGAAGAAGATCATATTATCGACAGGAAAGTATACACAGAGAAACCGCCTTTAATGGTAGAATACACCTTAACGGATTTCGGGAAAACGTTGCTTCCTCTTTTAAAAGAAATTGCAAAATGGGGCGAAAGTGCGGTACAAAATTCCAGCAAAGTAGAAATTGTGAACTAATGAAAAAAATAAGCTAATACAGCTATTGGCAAACATAAGCTCAACATTATATAGGTAAAGTAAAAAAGCCTGTCATTATCATAATCAAATGAAGAAAATCTGGGAGCATCAATTGGATCTCTTTCGTTGTATTTTCTAAAAATATTTAAACTAAAATGCAAAAGAGCAAATTGATATATAGGGCAGAATAAGAATAGATAAAAGTTTGGCTTATTCTGCGGTGTATCTGTTATTACTAAAGCTATTATCCCTAAAATTGATAAAGCAATACAAATTCTAAAGATTATCTTATAAGATGTGAATTTGAAAAAAAGGCTTCTGAAAAATAAAAATAAAAAAGGTATAAATAGAAGCCCAATTATAAAAGCCACGGAATCAGGCTTCATCCTTATTCGGTTCAAAAAAGCTGAAGCTTACATTGCCGTATTTTCGGGTGTCGATTAAATTCGGATGATCAAATTTCATTCGGCTTTGGTGTTCTATCACTAGAATTCCGTTTTCCTTCAGGTATTTATTGTTTAAAACCAGAGAAATAATTTCCTGATACTTTTTTTCTTCCATTTCGAAAGGAGCATCGGAGAAAACAATTTCAAAAGATTTTTTGTTTCTGAATTTCTTCAGCCAGTCGAAAACATCACCCCGCTGAACATTCACCTGCAGACTGAATCCAAGTTCAGAAGCGGTAGAATTAAGAAAAGACGTATGTTTCGGATTCATTTCTACGGACGTAATATCCTGACATCCTCTTGATGCAAATTCAAACGAAATAGAACCGATTCCCGCAAAAAGATCCAGTACGGAAACCGACTGCATATCGTAGGTGTTTTCCAGAATACTGAAAAGTGCTTCTTTGGCAAAATCCGTGGTCGGTCTTACATCAAAATTCTTCGGAGCGGCGATTTTTTTGGCTTTCCATTTGCCGGATATGATTCTGTACATAATTGATAGGTTTTAGATTGGAGGTAAAAGATTGCAGATAAACTAAAACCTGCTATCTGATCTTCTGCAACCTAATTTAATATAAAATTTTTAGAAGGAATATTATCAAATACAATTTTCAGATTCTTTACGAATTTCTGAAGCTCTGAAATAAATGTTTCATTCTCAGTAGTTTCTCCGTACGCGTAGAAATTGGTTTCATTGATTCCGAAACCGATCTTGCTTAACGTAAACATCACGAAATAAAGAAAATCTACTTCAGAATTAACGTCCAGATTGTTGTATAAAATAATTTTTTTGTTGTCTATCGCGAAAAACTCACATTGGTTATGATACAGGTTGATGTGAATTTCTTTGCTGTTTTTGTTATTGATAGAATTTAAAAACTTTTCACCGGAAAAATTAAACTGAACAGGCAGCGCGAGTTCTTTAATCTTTTTGTAAAAATGCTTTGGGAATGTATAATAAAACTGAATTTTAAACTTTTCATTAATCGAAAGCATCAGTTCTTCTTTTTCTTTATCCACAGGAGCGTTAAAAGCGATAAGATCGAATCCGGCTTCATGCTCCGAAAAACCTTCCGGCATCAGCGTGAAATGATTGAGTGCGGAAATCACATGGATCTCATCAAATCTCTGCAGAAGAAGAACTTTATCCAGCATATCCGAAATAAAGTTTTCCGGAGATTCTTCATCCACGAAATACGATTTCTCTTCCACAATGCTTTTATTTTTAGCAATCTGGTAGATTAACCCGTCTTTGGTAAAAAGTAAATTAAGTATATTCATAATTTGATTCCTGCAAATTTAGTGAAATTCTACCATTACCGCACCCGATTGATGATGAAGTATTTCCTTATTATAAAAATCCACATTTGTCTGGCTTTCCAATGTATCGAAAACCATTTTCTGCAAAACTCCGTCTCCGATTCCGTGTACGATTTCCAGCCTTTTCAGATTGTGTTTTCTGCAAAAGTTGATGGTTTCCACCAGTCTTTCTTTTTGGATGAAAAGTCTTTCAAAACTGGTATAATCATTTGGATTTTTAACTAAATTATGAAAATGAAGATCAAGAACCAAATGATTTTTCTGATGTGCTTTGGAAATTACCTTTTTCGGCTCCGCTTTTTTTATGATGGGTGTATTTTCATAAAAATCCGAAATTTTCGGAACAAGTTTCTCCTTCGGATATTGATGCGTAAAACCGTACTCATCTTTAAAAACCACGATATTTCCTTTCACGGAAGTAACCACCCCGCTCAAATCTTCATCTACCACAGAAACTTTATCGCCAATTTTCATAGTACTGTCATTGCGAGGAACCAAGCAATCTCTTATTATTCTTAACTCCTCAATTTTTTTCTTAATGGTTTAAAAATTATTTTAAAACTTTGGTCCCAATTCAATAACCTCCAAATCCTTTATTTCCGTATCATCGATTACAAAACGCATCATCGTTCGCATTTTATGCCATCCCTGTTTTCCGCACGCTCCGGGATTTAGGTGGAGAAGATTGTTTTTTTCATCAAACATCGCCTTCAGAATATGCGAATGTCCCGAAATAAAAAGTTTCGGAGCTTTTTCAGCAATCTCCTGCTTTGCCAACGGTGTGTATTTTCCCGGATAACCGCCGATGTGGATCATCAGAACTTCTACTTTTTCGCACATAAAACGACTCACTTCCGGAAATTCAGAACGGATTTTAGCATTGTCGATATTTCCGTAAACTCCTTTCAGCGGTTTTATCTTTTCAAGCTGCTCAATTACATCCATACTTCCGAAATCTCCGCCATGCCAGATTTCATCCGCCTGACCTGCATATACTAAAATACGGTCGTCGATATATGAATGAGAGTCGGAAAGAAGCAGGATTTTCGTCATTATTTAAAATTCTCTGCAAAGATAAGATTTGAAATTATTTTTTCTTAAGATTTACAAACATCTTTAATGTTAATTGTTATTATTTGAGGTTTGTAATGACATTCATTAATATAAACTTGTTTAAGCTTTTTTACCACAAAAGATGCAAAAGATTTAACACTTTAGTTGTTTAAGTTTACTACTTAAATGGAAAAAGAGAGCACATAAGTTAAAAAAAATCAAAGATTTTTTCTCTTTGCTGGATTTTAAAATTAGTTTAAACCAACTTATAATTTTAGTTTCAGAACTGTCATTCAGAATGGAATTTTGCGAAGCATTATGAAATGAAGAATCTTTTGCAGATAAGTTCTTTTTAATTTCAGTATTTTGTTTCGAAGAATCAATACAAAGCAATAATTAAAGCTTTAAATCAAAGTTTAGTTCATCTTTTGTAGCTTTTGCGGTTAAATAAAAGTTTAAACAGACTTTTTGTTATCGGATAAAATATGAAAAGTTTAAACCGCTTTATTTACTACATTTGAAAAAAATTAAAAATGAAGCAGAAACTTTCTTTTTTCCTTCTTCTTTTATCGGTTGGGATTGCGAATGCGCAGGTTGAAGAGAAAAAACTGGATGAATTGGTCCAGAATACTTTAAAAACTTTCGACGTTCCGGGAATGTCGGTTGGTGTAATCAAAGATGGGAAAGTAATTTATTCCAAAGGTTTTGGGGTACGTTCTTTAACTTCCAAACAACCGATGGATGATACTACATTGGTTGGGATTGCCTCCAATTCCAAAGGTTTTACCTGTACTGCACTTGCCATTTTAGCAGACGAGGGAAAACTGAACTGGGACGATAAAGTTTCAAAATACATTCCTGAATTTCAGATGTACGATCCGTATGTTTCGCAGAATGTTACCATTAAAGATCTGGTAACACACAGAGCAGGATTAGGTTTGGGACAGGGAGATTTGATGTTCTTTCCGGAAGGCGGAAATTTAACGGTAAACGATATCGTTCACAACGTAAGATATTTAAAGCCTGAAAATCCTTTCAGAACAACTTTAGACTACAATAACATCATGTTTATCGTAGCCGGAGAAGTAATCCACAGAGTTTCGGGATTAAGCTGGGCAGAATTTATCGAACAGCGCATTATGAAACCTGTAGGAATGACATCCAGTTTCGGAAGCTATAACAGAGCTAAAGCCGTTGCCAACAAAATTGACGCTCATGCACCGGTAGACGGAAAAGCCATTGCCGTTCCTCACGACTGGAACGAGACAGCCAACGCAGCCGGAGGAATTATGAGTAATATTAAAGACATGACAACCTGGGCAGAATTTTTGCTGAATAATTTCACAACGAAAGACGGCAAAAAATTAGTTTCAGATAAAAACGTTCAGCAGTTGTGGAGTTTACAGATTCCGAGTGGAGTGGCAGCGAAAAACCCTTATGATACCAGTTTCTACGGATACGGAATGGGTTGGTTTTTAAGTGATGTGAAAGGTCATAAACAGGTTCAGCATACAGGAGGACTGATCGGAACGGTAACGCAGTTTACGCTGATTCCGGATATGAAGCTGGGAATTGTTGTTTTAACGAACCAGCAATCGGGAGCGGCTTTCAACACGATTACCAATACCGTGAAAGATTCTTATCTGGGAATTGCAGACCGCAACTGGCTGAAAACCTACGGCGACCGGATGAAAAAAATGGAAGAAAGTTTTGATAAGCAGAAAAAAGAGGCTTTTGCAAAATCTGAAACATTTAAAAAAGATAAAAATTTACAGCCAAAACCGGAGCAGTTTGTAGGAATGTACAACGATCAATGGTTTGGTGATGTGGAAATTGCGCAGCAGGGAAGTATCTACAGAATCTCATGCAAAAGTTCTCCACGTTTAAAAGGGGAACTTCTTCCGTATTCCAATAATTCATTCATCATCAAATGGGACGACAGAAGCTACGATGCCGATGCGTATATCATTTTTGATTATGATGAAACCGGAAAAGCTCAATCCGCAAGATTAAAACCCATTTCAGACGTTACAGATTTCAGTTTTGATTTTGATGATCTGGATCTGAAAAGAAAATAATTCAGAAAAAATCATTCAATATGATTATCAATAGGGACGGGCTTTAGCCCGTCTTTTTGTTTCGGAGGATAGCAAAAAGGCTTTAGCCAAAATTATTGATTAAGTTTATTTAGGCTTTTTATAAAGGTTAAGAAAGTTTTTTAACACATAAGTCACATGAGATTAATCAAGCTTTGCGAATATTTTAGAACACATTAGTTTTTAAAATCTTTGATTTTTTATTCTTTTGAGAACTTTACATATTCTAATAACGCTTTAAAATCTTTTGCGACCTTTTGTGGTTAAAATTACCATTCACAAATTCACTATATTCTAAAACCACCCCGTCAAAAATTCTTTCGAATTTTCGCCACCCCTCCAAAGGAGGGGAATTTTTACAGACTATTAATTAAATTTTTCCGGGAGAATAGAAAAACAGCAGTTTCTTTTTGGCTCCGTCGAATTCCGACCACGAATTGCAGTCGATCTCGAAACCGGCAACACCGCAGGTCGGAAAATGGAAAATATCTTCTGAGATGGAATTCGCAAAATTGGAAATTCCGTTGTTGTGAGAGAAAAAGGCAACCGATTCGTGGCTGTCGTCCAGATCGTAGATTACGGATTCGAAATTGCTTTCGGAAGGATTATAAAGTTTCTCATTCGTATTGATGCTGATCTGGTAAGCCTGGTTGAAAATTTTGCACGTATTCAGTGCGCGTACTGCGGGGCTCGATACAAAGTAATCGATCGCTACGTTATTGTTTTTCATGAATCGGGACATATGCATTGCTTCTTCTAAACCCTTGTCTGCCAATGGTCTGTCAAAGTCTTCCGTTTCTTCCGGCCAGTCGCTTTTCGCATGTCTTACGAGGATGAGTTTCTTCATAATTTTGTTTTTGAATAATTAAAATTATAAAAAAATTAGCGGATTAAAACATTGATTTATAAAAAAAACTGTGTTTGGAATAAAATCATTAAAATTTACTAAATTTGCAAACCTATGGGACAAATCCTTGCAATAGACTACGGAAAAGCTCGTTGCGGCATTGCTGCAACGGATGATATGCAGATTATTGCGAGCGGTCTGGAGACGGTGCAGACTTCATTAATTATTGATTTTCTGACGAAATATTTCGGTGAAAATCGGGTGGATGAAGTGGTAATCGGTCTTCCGACAGATTTAAAGGGGAATGTATCCGAAGTGGAAGCAGATATTTTAAAATTCATTGAAGTTTTTCAGAAAGAATTTCCGATGATAAAAGTACACCGCTTCGATGAGAGATTTACCTCCAAAATGGCTTCGT